>JAGFJD010000312.1 GCA_024102975.1 Phaeodactylibacter sp.
TGCGTGCCCGGATCGATGGACCGCTGCTCTTTCACCAATAACGAATACCCCTGCCAGATCGCCCAGATGAATACAGCGATCAGGAGCAGGGAGAGGAGGAGGCGGATGATGGAGGTGAGTTGTCGCAAGGTGTTTGTTGTTTATTCGGGTTATTCGTGGTTGTAATCGTTTAAGACAAGCTAATACTTTTGAAAAACAACCAACTCACATAACTTGTCTTCCGAGAAGAAAACCTGTTTTTGAAGATGAAATATTCGGATACGTTATTACCTTCAATAAGATTTATATCTTACTTCACCTATAACTTGCGATAAAAAAAGCATATGTTCTCTCAAACTAACTTTTCTCAAGTTTTCCGGTTTTTCAGTTCCCCCCAAAACTAACGCAGGCTCATAACAATATGCTTGCATAAAGCCTAAATCTCCGAATTCTCCCTTGGCAAAATCGAAATATGGCTTCTTCATAATTTTTTCGACATATGATTTATCAGTAATTAATTTTTCGAAGAACCTCTTCGAACTTGAAGCTGCAATGTCTGTCACACCACTATTTATATATAAAATTCTCACGTAGTTTTTGTCCATAAAATAGATATCCCCAAGCCCTGTATGTGCAAATGGAAATATTCCATCCTTAAGGCCCAACCAACTTGTTAATTCAACAAGCAAATATTTGGGGGGGAAAACAGAAAGGAACCCTCCAATATAGGAACGACTGCCGAAATCACTGAAAAATCCTTTCAAATCCGAAGGAAGTTCCTCGATTAGGCTATTTGCTAAATCATCCCTAATTAGCCATTCTTTTCCTTCCCCGTAAGTATTGATAAAATTAGGATAAACACTCATAGCTTTTCTTTTAGAATTCTAATCTTACATTCATTAGCATATTTTCCTTTTGAGACTCCGACATATCTCTTGTCTCATCTCTAACATGCTCATCTAATCCTTGTATTCGTCCAAGTTTTGCCCATTTCGAACCAATGGAAGAATTGATCCTCAGATTACCTAATCCAGTAATACTTGAAAAATCGCCGTCGGCGATTCCCTCTGGATCGCCGCCAGCCACTTGATCTGGATCATGTAGGGCTGCTTGAGTACTCATATATTCTTCAACCCATACAATTGATTCCTCCACGCTCATTCCTTCATCTTGTTTTAATTCTCTCAAAGTAACTGCCACTCTTTGTCTATATTCTTGTTGAGCACGGCTACCACTTTCAGCTCTCCCTTCTTCAAGATATCTAGCTCGATTAGAACTCCACTCGCTTACCTTCAACGCATTAATACCTCGTTCTTGACCTTTTAATTGCGAGTAATATTCTGCACGGTCAAAACTCACCCCAGGCTGGCCGAAAAATACAGTATAAAGAGCAATTCTGCCACCTTCTCCCTGGGCATTATCAAATATCTCATAAATCTCAGTCAAGATTGAAGATAAACTTTCCTCAGATTGCTCAGTTTGATTATCTACGCTATTAATTTGGTTTTCATCAGGTTCCGGATCATTCATCTCATTCAATGTACTCAATGCAAATCGTTCAGTTTCTGTAATCTTAGTTCTGGCTGTAGAAATTAAGGATTTGACTCGATTTTTTTCATCTTCATCTCTAAGAGTTTCTATCCCCTGCTGCCACTCAGACAAACGGGCAACTACAGGCATTCTCACAGAAGACATGTATACCTCAGCATCTGTTCCCTGCACGTTGATAAATACCCTATGCTGATTATTGTAAAATGGAACTATTTTCCCAACTTCTCCATCTCCTTCTTCTAAATTTTCATTGACCTGCTCTTCTTCGTTATTCCGCCCAAACCCCAGCGCCTGCACCAGGTTCCTCGCCTGGTTGGCCAGAAAGCCGATCGCCCGGTCCAGTATACCCTCAATCCAATCCTGCATGCCGCGCACCACGTCGGCCACGCGCTCGGGCAGGGCACCCAGGCTGAAGAGCTCGGCGATGAAGTCGATCACCGGCACCAGGAGGCGCTTCAGGGCCTGTTCTACCGCGTTGGCCATGCCGCCGATGTTGCCCGCCACGATGTCGGCCATGCCGTTGACCACCGTCTCGATCAGGGTGAAGATGCGGGCTGCATTCTCGAAAATCCACTTAAGCACCTTGTAAATGGCCTCGATGGCCTGCGCGATAGCGCCCACCGGGTTGAACATCAGCAACAGCCGGACAGAGACCTGACGGACGATGGCTTCCACCAGGAATTCGACGGCGGCCTCCAGGATCATGTCCAGGATATTCTGCGGGTTGAGCATATCCTTGATCATCTCGAAGATGCCTTCGGGGCCCATCTCGATGAGAGTGGAGAGCAGTTGGTAGGCCTGCTCGATGATGGCCACGTTCTGCTCGCCGATGTGGCGGGCCAGCAGCCGCCGGATGCGCTCCCACGTGAAGCCCATCAACTGCAGGAAGAAGGTGATGATGCTGCTCAGGGAAAACTCCCGGGGTATTTGTATGCCCATGGCCCCCAGGCCCGAGAAGAGCCACTCGATCAGCCCCTCCAGAAGATGCGTGCCAAAGTTGTCAAAGAACTGCTCAAAGCCCTGGCCGATGGCGGACAGCAGGTTGCCGGCAAACCCTAAGGGATCGTCCGCAATATCGGCGATGACCTGCTGGATGCGGGCCGCCAATGCCCAGAAGCGCGCCGGCTCTATGCCCACCAAAGTTAATAAACCGTTGATGATAAAGCGGATCGGATCGTCCAGAAATTGCTGGATGGCGTCGGCTATTTTTCCGATCAGCCCCTTGGCAGCCTCTCGCAGGCTGTGTATTTCCTGGCGCACTTCCTGCACGGATTCCGCCGCCCGGTTGGCCAGGTCGCGGTTGAAGTTCTCCTGGGTTTCGTGTACCTGGTTGCGCAGGCCCGTCAGGCGGTTGGCAAAGCGCTCCTGCTCCTGGACGGCCCAGTCGCCCAATTCTTCCCGGGCGTTCTCAAACAGGGTGGCGATCTCCTGGTCGGCGTTGTCGATGATCTGCTCGCAGGCCAGGATGACGCTGTTCACATAAGTCGAAATCTCGCGGATTTTGTCGCAAACGCCGTCGCCGAACCGGCGCTCGGCGCTATCGTATTCGCGGGTAACCCAGTCGGGCAGGCCGGCAAAATAATCGTAGGCGCCGGTAATTAAGCCGCCCACGCCGGAATGCCGCTCGTCCACCCAGCTTTGCACTTCGTCCAGGTGTTGCCGGAACTCGGTAGCCAGGCGTGCTTTGCCGGTTTCCCACATCTCCATGGCGGTGCGGGTAAGCGGCTGCAACAGGTTGTTGACGTCCGTCTGGGCCTGGTTGAAGATTTCTTCCGCCCGCTGGCCGATAGCTGCCCGTTGTTGCTCCTCGCTGCCGGCCATCGTCACCTGCTGCTGGCCGGCACCGGATATGCTTTCGCTGCGGGACCGCTGCAGGGCTTCCAGGGCCTGGGCCTGCAGCGCCTGCATGTCGGCCTGGGCGCCGGCGATGGCCACATCCTGCTGGGCCAGCACTTCGGCGGGCGCCTGCGCAGCGGTTTCTTCCAGCTCTCCCTGAGTTTCCCGTGCCTGCACGACCGGGTTGTTGGGATCCTGGATGGCATCCGCTACTTCCGTGCTCATGCCGGCCTGTTCCAGGGATGAACTGGTGTTCTCTACGTCGTTGTCCAGCGACACGTCCTCGGCAGGCACGGGATCGGGCGCCGCCTGGGTAGCGTCGATGTCGGGGCCGCCAAATGCGTTGGGCGGCACGTTCGGATCTTGTCCCTCTTGCTGCCGTTCTCCTGCCGGCGGGCTATCCATGCTGTCATATTCGCCTCCTACCCTATCGACATCGGAAGAAATATTGTTGTTCAACTGAGTGCCGGCTTCGCCGGCAGCTTCTTCGGGATCAGCTTCCAGTAGAGAATCCTCATCAGGCGGCCGCTTGCTTCTGATCACCTGCCGGATACGCTCGCACAGTTCTTCGATTTCCGGGCTTGGCTCCGGGCGCTCGTTCAGTTGGGCTGTCAGTTCTCCGCTGGCCCGGGCGCGGGTTTCTTCATCCGGCTCGGTCACCGCACCCCGTGCTTCGGCCGTATTTTCGGCGGCGGAAGGCAGAGACCGGCTGGAACTGGCGTTCCGGCCGGCGTTGGACTGGGCCTGGCCGAGCCGTTGCCGGGCTTCCGGACCGAGTTCAGAGGGCGGTTCGGGCATCAGCGGTTCGGGGCTCAGCAGGGGCGAACCTCCGGATGCCGATGCTTCCGGCCCCGCAGGCACGGCAACGGATACGTCCTGGCCGACCGTTTCTTCCGGCATTTCGGTTTCGGGCGCTTCCTCCCCGGCAATGGACTCGGGCGGCTCTTCCGGCTGAAGGGCAGGCAGCGGAGCTACATTTTCCGGCAATGGCGTTGGTTCCCGGGAAGCGGGTTCTTCAGGAGGCATTGTTTCCGCCTGGGGTAACTGCGGCGAGGGCGCCAGTCCCGTATCAGTGGTATTGGGTTCTGCTCTGCCATTTCGTAGGGAGGTGCCTTCTCCTGCCCGTTGCACCGCCGCTCCCTGTTGCAGGGTGTGCGTCAGTTCGTGGGCCAGGAGGAATTGCCCGCCCGGAGTAGAAGGGTTGTAAGCGCCGGCATTGAAATAGATGTGGTTCTTATGGGTAAAGGCGTGAGCGCCAATGCCGCTGCTGAGCTGCGCAGCTTCGGTACCGGTATGGATGCGGACCGTGCTGAAATTGGCGCCAAAAGCGCCCTCCATGTGCTTCCTGGAAGCAGGCGGCAACGGAGCGCCGGCACCGGAGGATTTCAACCGGGAGGAAAACTGCGGCGTCGTGCTCAACCCCCCATCGGCGCTGCGCTGAAGTTCCGGAGCGCGCTGCGCGAATTTTGCCTGCACCTCCTCCTCTTCCTCCTGGCGCTGGACGGCCGGGGGCGCCACCTGGACAGCGGCCGCTGCCCATTGCTTTTGGGGCATACGCTGCACCCTTTCCGCCATCTCGTCGGCCTCGCGCTCCAGCGGGCTGTCCGGCACGCCTACTTTGAGGCTGGGCTGGATGACAGGGGAAGGCGCCGTCACGGAAACGGGAACGGCCTGAGCGAGGGAAACCATAGGCGCTTCAGGAGAAATGGCAGGCTTGGTGCCAGGTGCCTCGGCTGGAGAATTAGATACTGTTTGCGATTGCGGATTCGCTTCCTGCCGTTGCACCTCCTCCTCAGGGCCGATTTCCTGCCGCTTTATCTCTTCCGGTTCTTCCTCCGCCCGCTGAAGCGTTAACGAAAGCGGGGCCGCCTGACGCTGGACTTCTTCCGGTTCAGCGTCCTGCCTGCACTCCGTGCAAAGGCGCTGCACGGTGCCATGCTGGTACACATTGCCGTTCCTGTGTATCGCCGGCAGGCCTTGCGCCCCGGAGGGTTCGGCTGCCTGCCGCTGGACGCCGTCTTCTGTATTGGGGACTGGTTTAGGTTGAAAAAAAGGCGAGCTGACGCTGCTTTCAAAGTGCGCCGTCTTTGAAGAGGAAGTTTTTGAATGGGCCTCTGTGCTTTTAGTGAAAACCTGCATTCAAATCAGAGGTGTTTCGGGAGCGGTTACCATTCTACCAGAATCATCTGCTGCATCCATTTGAATTTTAAAACGGAATAGCTCCAGGGGATGCGGTCCAGCAACAAATCCTGGGCTTTGCGTTCCACCCGGAGCAGCCAGGCCTGCCGGCCTTCTTTCCAGCTGATCAGCCCCTGGCGTTGGAGGAAGGCGTTGCGAAGGCCGTCGGGGCTGGTATTTTTCAGGGCAGGCCAGTTGCGGACCACGGCTTCCAGTAGTTGATGGCATTCCGCCTTTTCTTTGTCCGAAAGGGCTAAATCCCGGGGGACAGGCGCCTCCCAGTCGAGCCCGCAGAGCAGTTTTGGAAACAGCAGGTGCGGTTCTTCCGGGTTTTCCTGGCCGGTGGCCAAAAAATGGAGTAGGTGAACTGCCCGGTAGGCTTCGGCAGGGTCCGAATCCTGTAAGGACAAGCCCAATTCATCGAAAAAAGCCGGCAGGTAAGGGGCCAGCAAAGCCAGTCCGGCATTTTCGGCCAGGATGCCTTCCTCCCCGGCGGGCAGTTTTTTTGAATGGGTGTCGGAGGGGGAAGGCACGGCGGCCGGCTCTGGTTGTTTCCGGCTATTATCCTGGTTCCCGGTTTCGGGCGGCTGTTGCTTATCCTGCCGGCCGGCGGCAGCCTCCGGGGCCGGGGGAGGCGTTTTTTTGTATGCCGGCCCAGGCAGGCCCTGCTCCGCCAGCCAGGCTGCTACCCGGACAGGATCCAATGGCCGGCGGAATTCCGAAGGAGCGGCGGCACGCGCCAGCGCCTTCAGCACCGCCGCCTGCTGTGCCGGCGCCACTTTTCGGGCGTTCTGGCCATGCCATATCCTTAGCACTTCTGCTACGGTGCCGGCCGGCAATTCCCGTGCCGTTTCAATGATCATTCCAACAAAAGGGAGGCCGAACTGCCAGGCCAGGCGCTGAAACACCGGAATGGCCCAGCTTTGCGACTTCTCCGCCAGGCCCCGGCGGACCAGCTCAGGCTGAGCTGCCGCCAGTTCCGTCAGTTGTTTTTCAATTACAGCCAACGGCAGCCCCTGCGCATGCCAGGGCAAAACGCCCCGCCCGGCAAAGTTCAGGAAGACGGCCAGGATGTTCTGCTCCGCGCTGAGCGTTTCCACCCCGGCGGGGGCAAGTTCCGGCACCGCCTCATAGGCGGCTTCGCTTATCTGCCGGACGATTTGCCGGATGCAGCTGTTCACAAACTCCTCCTCAAAGCGCGCTTCCGACAAGCGCTCCAGGTCGACTTCCAGTCGCCGGATGCGCAGGATTTGCCCTTCCGGCGCCATTTTGGTGAATATCTTATCCAGCTCCGGCAGCACCTTCTCCTGAAACAAACGCCCGGCCCGGCGCGCCAGGTCGGCAGCGCCCTGCTCGCGGGGAAGCTCCAGGTCCAGGATTTGCCGGCGGATGCGGTGCATAGGGATGAATGTTATATTAGGGAATAGTATCTGAACGAGGTGACATCTGGCTTTTGAGGAACGAAAAAGGCAGGGTGTCATCTCGTGAGGTTCAAGATGTCACCTTGAAGGCTATAGCCTTAACCTCAAACCTCATATTATATTAGGGAATGGCGTGGTTCAAGCGATAAGGCAGGCTAAAGTCAGCAACAGCCACGCCCTCCTTATTCAGGATGATAATAAAAGTCCCTCCCCTGGGTACGCCGCCGAGGTGTTCGGCGCCCAGCATGTCGATTTTAAAAGAGTTCGTGATTTTTTCTCCGCTGATCTCCAGATAAGTATCGGCCAAATCCTTCCTCTCGTGTTCGTCTTCGCCGGTATCGATTGTTTTTTCAACCACTTCAAAATCCAGGTTGTGCTTCTGAGCCAAATAACGGACCGCCGGAACAATTTGCATGGTCAATTTCTTGCCATCACCCAGTTCGTAATGTTGAAAAGTATAATCCTTCCTCCCAACATGCCCTTCGATCCGGTAAAAATCAGCGTTGTCCAAAGAGAAGTACAGCGGCCGGGTGACGTGCCAGTCTTCGGGGTGGTTGTAGCTGTTATCTTCATCGGAGGCGTGATAGGATAAATGCTGATTGTATTCCCGTGCCTTGGTGCGCTGATAATCCCAGAAGTAATGAAGAGAGCCGGGGCCGGCAGACAGGGGATAATAAAACGGGATAGCCTGCTGGCCCAGCGGATGCCCCAGGTTTTTACCGGGCGTGATCCTGATTTTGCTGAAATCGGGCGCAAATGGGTCGCCCTTTTCCCTGCGGTATTTCGGAGGCAGCAGCTCATCCGGCAGAGGCCCTCGCCCGCCATCTTCCAATTCCTCCCAGATGTAGAAGCTCTCTATAAGCTCGAACAGGCGGCGATAATAAAACCGGGCCTTTTCCCAGCGGGCGGCATTGCCGTTATAGATGGGCGGCTGGCGGAAGGCATCGCGCACCGGCGCGGCCAGCCCATCCTGCCCCGGCCGCCAGGCCGGGCCCAGGGCCAGATGCCGGTTGCGATTGGAAAAGGAATCGGAGGTAAGCAGGCAAAGCTCAGCCATAAGTTCCTGCAGGCACTCGCGGCATTCGTGGTAGGCCCGGATGAGGTCGCGCGCCCAGTCGTAGTAATACTGAACGTAACACATTTCTATCTTGGGCACCTCTTTTTCCTCTCCTTCCACTTCTTTTGTCCGCGGCCTTTCGACGTACCGCTTGTAGGCCTTCCAGTTGGTCAGCAGGTAATCGAGCACTTCTTTGAACCCGGTTTTTGGCAATTGCGGAAACAGCGTATCGTGATAATCCCGGAGCAGGATGCCTGCCTGGGCATTCACCTTATACAGCGCTTCCTCAACGATGGGTTTCCAGGTGTCGTAAAGGTGCTTCAGCTCCGTAATCGTTTCCGGAAACTCGGTCAGGTCCAGTTCCTCCGGGGTGCAGTCATCGTCCGGCCGCAGGCCGAAGCGGTAAAGGGGGATCGCCGCCAGGGTAAGCGCCGGATGGAAAGCCCGGTACAGGTCGTCGTCGCCAGGAGTGCTGTCGGCCGGGCTGAAAGGCGGGGAAAAGATATAATCGGACCGCTCAAAGGGGCGCCCCTCTTCCATAAGCCGGCGCACCAGCTTCAGCTTTCCCGTTTTTTCCAGGTAATCCTCCAGCTTCATCAGATAAAAAACCGGGCCGTCCGGGCCGGGCAATACGATAACCACCTTATCCGCCGTGAAGGGCGCATCGCGCTCCATGTTGGTCTGGGGCGTCAGCCAGCGGCGGGTGCTGCCGTCGATGGTGTCTTTTTCCTCCAACCTCAGCAGCTTCCAAACCTGTGCCTCTTTAAAAAAAGGATAATTTAGCTCTTCTTTGTCTTCATCCGTCAACGCATAATAACCGATAAACAGCTTTTTTTCCGGCAAAATGAGGAGATGGCCGTCGGGCGTTACGCCCTGCCCGGGGGAAATATGAATGCAGTAATCCTTATCGCTGAACACTTCCAGGCCGCCTACCACGCCCCACCCGGTAAGGCACACCCTCGAAAGGCGGACGGCCGTGCCGGAGGCCAGGCTGTCTTCCAGCTCTTTTTTAATGACCGCTACGTCCTGCTCCAGGGTTTCCACTTTAGGCTGCACCTCCTCTTTCCAGGCATTGATGGCATTAACCAGGGCGACAATGCTCGTCAGGCCCAGCCCTTCGACAAAGGTTTTAAATTCTTCCAGGCCCAGGTTCTGGATATTTGTTATGGAGGTTTTGATCTCGTTGACCTGCACCTCGAGATTTAGCCTTTCGAGGCTGTCGATCCGTTCGCTCAGCAGTTCATCCAGGCGGCTGGCCTCGGCTGCTGCCAGGGCTTTTATTTCCTCTTCGGTAAAAGCATGGGGCAGGGTAGCGGCAAACGCTTCGATCTGCTTGCCGATTTCTTCCAGGAGCGCTTGCTTCTCGTTTTCCAGCTCCGTTTTCAGGGCGAATGTTTTGGCCACTTCTGCCAGGATGGCGGCCTGGAGGCCGTCGTTGGCATGGGAAAGTTCTTCGCGCAGGGCGTCATCCCAGCTTTTGGCCTGTTCCAGGACGGCGGCGTCCAGCTTGCCGGCCTCCTCCAGCGCTTTGTCCAGCCAGCCCTGCGGGAAAGGCTGGCCCGGCAATTCTTTCCATATCTGGGCTATTGCCTGCTCCAGCTCCTGCGCCCACTCCAGCCGGAGTTTTTCTTCCATCGCCGTTAATTTGGCGTCAAACCCGGCAAGCTGTTCCTGAACATAGGCTTCATAGGCCTGCCGGATCGCTTTCTTCAGATCCTCCAGGCTGGCCGTGATGCTTTGTTCCAGAGCGCCAAGTTGCTCCTGAGTCGCCAGTTGGGCTATGGCGGCCCCGATCAGTTGGCCTACCTGGTCCGGAGTGGTTTTGCCGTCAATCTCTTTTTCGAGTTTTCGGATTTCTTCCGGAATGAGTATCAGCTGGGCATACTTCACATCGATGGCCGAGATTTCGGACCGGAGCAAAACCTCCAGTTTCTTCAGCTCGGCCAACACAAAGGCTTCACTTGCGCCATTGCCGCCGCCACCACCGCCGCCGCCGCCGTTATTCACCAGGCCGAACAACTTGATGATGTCCTCTTCTGCTTTCTGCAGACGGCCGGCCAGGCCGTCGATCCCGGCGGCTTTTTTCTCCACTGCGCTGAGCCGCCTTTCTATGGTTTCCCGCAATTCCCTGACCTTGGCTTCGGCGATGCCGGTAGCAGTAGCTTCATCAATGCCGGGTTTGATGCCGTCCAGCCGTTGTTCGAGGTTGCTTACTTTTTCGGGGAGGCCTTCCAGGGGTTTAAGCCTGGCATTCACTTCGTCTTCCAGTCGTTGCAACGCTTCCAGCAGTTCTTTTTTTACCTGATCCAGGGCCGGGCTGCCTTCCGACTCCAGTTTATCCAACCGTTGTTTGATGCCCGTTAGCTCCTCAACTGCTTCGGCGCGCCAATCCGTCAAAGACTGGATTTTCTCCTCTTGTCCGTCATCCCGGGTGTTGTTGCCTGCCAGGCCGGTTTCCAGCGTGGCGACCCTGGACCTGATCTCCTCCAGGCTCGTGGGCAGGGGAATATTCGAAATGTCTTCCCGCAACTTTTGGATGGCCTCATCCTGTCGGCTGTCGCGTTTGGCACTGGTGCCGATTTCCCGCTTTAACTGCTCGATGTTTATCGCCTGTTGGTTGTCCCGCCGCTCATTGGCTGACAATTCGGTTTCGATCGAGGCAATTTTGGTTTTGATCTCCCCCAGGTTGGGAAGATCGGGAGGAATGGAAATGTTCGAAAGGTCTTCCCGCAGCTGTTGAATGGCGGAGTCCTGTTGGCCGTCGTGCTCGCCATTGGAGGCCAGACCAGACTCCAGCGCGGCAATTTTGGCGTAGATCTCTCCCAGGTTGGGGAGATCAGGGGGAATAGAAATGTTCGAAAGGTCTTCCCGCAGCTTCTGGATGTCGGAGTCCTGCCGGCCGTCGTGCTCGCCGTTGGCGGCCAAGCCGGACTTCAGCGCGGCGATCTCGGCGTTGATCTGCTCCAGGCTGGGAGGAAGGGGGATGTTGGAAATATCTTCCTGCAGCTTCTGGATGGCCGTGTCCTGCTGGCCGTCGTGTTTCCCGTTGGCTGCCAGGCCGGCCTCCAGCGCGGCGATATCGGCCTTGATCTGTTCCAGGCTGGGAGGAAGGGGAATATTCGAAATGTCTTTCCGGAGTTGTTGAATAGCCGAGTCCTGCTGGCCGTCGTGCGCAGTATTGGCGTCCAGGTCCTTCCGCAATTGCCGGATATCCGTTTCCTGTTGGTTATCCCTGCCGTCGTTGGTGGCCAGCCCTTTTTCGAGGGAGGCCACTCTGGCTTTCAGCTCCTCCAGGCTTGGTGGAAGAGGGATATTTGAAACATCATCTTTCAGCTTTTGAATATCGGCATCCTGCCGGTCATCCCGTTTGGCATTGCCGTCAAAATCCTGCTGCAGCAGGCTGATGGACTGGTCCTGCTGTTTGTCCCGGGTATTGTTGGCGGCCAGCCCTGTTTCGAGAGAGGCCACTTTGGCGTTGAGTTCCTCCAGGCTCGGGGGAAGGGGGATATCGGAAATTTTATCCTTCAGCTTTTTAATCTCCACATCCTGGCTGGCATCTTTGGACCGCAGCTCGGCGATGGCGTCATTTACGGCCACCAGGGCATCATTGATCAGCCTTTGCACTTCCGCTTCCGAGAGGCCCGGCCCTAAATGTTCGATCTGGTCCTGCAGGTCCTGGATTTGCTGGCGGATTTCCGACAGGTCTTCGCTGCCGGGGCTGCCGTCGATCAACTCGACCATAGCGTCCAGCATTTCGGTCAGGCCGCGGTATTTGGGGAACGCCCGGTTATCCGTTTTAAAGATCTGGAAGGCCGCCCTGATCTTTTCGAGCAATTCTGATTTGGTCATGGTCTGAATTCAGGTTTAAAGGTTCTTTTATTCGGCGGAGCATTCGTCGGCGGGTTCCTCCTCTCTGCAGGCGCAGGAGCAGGGCAGGGCGTTGAGCAGCTTCACCAACCGGGCGGCAGCCACATCTACCCTGCAGTAATCGGGCAGGTTGCACCGGGCCTTTTCAAACATCCAGATGGCGAAAGCTTCCTCGAAGGCGTACAGGTCGTCCAGATCCAGGTAGCAAAAGCGCACGGCAAGGTGAGCGGGCATCTCCAGGCGGAACTCGTGTTCGAAGAAGGCCCGGAAATCCGGGTCGGAAAATCGGGTGGTTTCCGCCGGCGCCACTACGGTTAGCCAGAAAGAATAGGGGTCTTTGGAGGCCTCTTCCAGCACGCAGCCCAGGGGGATTTGAAGCAGCGGGTCGTCTGCTTCCAGTGGCCGCAGCAGGATGTGTTCTACAATGTGAAAGCCCTCATGCTGCCTGGTGGCCCGGGCGGGCCGGACCAGGGGGATGACCTCGTCGATGATTCGGTCTTTGGCTTCGTCTTCGGACAGCGGTTCGCTTTCCAGCAATATCTCTATCTCGATATCAGCCCCTCCCTGCTCTACCGTAACCGGTTTGCCTTTTTCTTTTTTGATATAATTTTTTACCAGAGCTGCCCGGAATTTCCCCCCGGGTACGCTGAGCAGCCGGAACCACATGTCGCCCTCCACTGCCTCCAATTCCTCGTAATACCTGGCCTGCCAGATGGACTGGTAGAGGCGGTCGATCTTTTCCTGAGCCAGGCGGCCGGAGGAATACGCCGGGGAGATCATCAACGGGACGGCTTCCTGCGGGTTGTCGGTTGCATCCCCAACTTCCAGCCGCCGGCGCAGCGCTGCCCGGTAATTGGCCATGCCCCGCCGGTTGCTGCCCTGGACGATATCGATCCGGTAAGCCGGCTCGGCAATGAGCGAGCGGGCTTCCCAGCTGGGGATGCCCAGCTTGCGCACCACGCGCTTCTGCAGGCCGGAAACATTGGCCGTGTTCCAGACGTCAGAGACGTTTTCCGCTTCCATGAATGCACGATAATTATATCCCTTATTGCGCTCCCGTGCCAGGCCGGCGATTTCCCGCAGGAAGCCGGCCTTGGCCTCCAGGTACTCCCCAAAGGTCTGCTGGCGCGGATTGTCTTCGGGTTCGGCTTCGGGGCGCAGCAGGGCTGCCGCATAAGCGCTGAAAGCCTCGCCGAAGCGGGCGATCAGGTGGTCGAGCAGCCGGTTCATCCGGCGCTGCTGGCCGGCAGGGGATTCCGCCAGCTTCTTCATCTCTCCGACATGGTAGTTCTGTTCGTCAGCCGTGTATTTTGCCCAGAAATAATCCTCGATCTGCCGGCTGTAAAGGTCCACCAGGCGGGAAGCGGGCGCAAAGACCGCCGCCAGTTTCTCCCGCAGGTGGAAGAACCCTGAAAAGGAGGTGGTGACTGCCCGCAGCGTTTCCAGCTTTTCCGCTGCCAGTTCCCGGTCATTCTTGTGATCAGGGTTGACCTCCGTATCCAGAACGCTGACGAGGCTGTCGGGGATGCGCCCGATGACGACGTTCCAGTCCACCGGCTCCGCA
>JAGFJD010000316.1 GCA_024102975.1 Phaeodactylibacter sp.
AGCCCGGCAACCTTTCCGGCCGCAAAACCACCAAACCGAAACACCCGGCCAGTTGCCATTTTCGCCCCAAATATAGGACATAAAGGTCACAAACCGAACCCCTTGCCTTACAGGTTGCCCTGCTAAATTCAAAAACGATAATCCCAACAGTACCAAACTTTTTTCTACCTTTGCCCCATGCAGCTATCAGCCAGAGAATTAGCAGAATTCCTCGACGGGACAGTAGAGGGAGACCCGGAGGTGAAGGTTAGCCGCCCCAGCAGGATTGAAGAGGGAGGAGCGGGCACTATTTCCTTTCTCGGCAACTCCAAGTATGAAGAGTACGCTTACACGACCACGGCGTCGATCCTGCTTGTCAGCCAAAGTTTCGAACCGCGCCAGGCTGTATCCGCCACTTTGTTGCGGGTGGAAGACGTTTACGGCGCCGTGGCCCGGTTGCTGGAGCGGTTTGGCAGCGACAACCACGAACCCGCCGTCGTTTCAGAGCTGGCATTTATCCACCCGGATGCCGCTCTGGGCGACAACATAGCCGTCGGCCCGTTTTCGGTGGTAGAGGCAGGCGCCCGGATCGGAAACGGCTGCCGGATAAAGGCCCAGGTATTTATTGGCAGGAGAGTAAAACTGGGAGAAAACGTAACCCTCTATCCCGGCGCCCGAATCCTCGATGATTGCGAAATAGGCAATAATTGCATCATCCATTCCAATGTGGTCATCGGAAGCGACGGCTTCGGATTTGCCCCGCAGGAGGATGGCACCTATAAAAAGATCGCCCACGTGGGCCGGGTGGTTGTGGAAGACAACGTGGAGATCGGCGCCAATACCGCCATTGACCGGGCAACGATGGGCGCCACCTACATCCGGAAAGGGGTCAAGCTCGACAACCTGATCCAGGTTGGCCATAACGTCGACATCGGCGAGAACACCGTCATCGCCGCCCAATCCGGCATCGCGGGCAGCACCCGGATCGGCAAGTCCTGCCGCATCGGCGGCCAGGTCGGCTTCGTAGGGCACATCGAGATCGCCGACGGCACCCAGATACAGGCACAAAGCGGCATAGCCTCCCCCATAAAAAAGCCCGGACAGGCCTTTTTCGGTTCTCCTGCCATCGACTACAAAAATTATATCCGCTCCTACGCCGTCTTCAAGAAACTTCCCGAACTTTACAGGAAAATCCAGGAACTGGAACGCCAGATCAGCCAGCAGCAAGATGCATCCGAACAAGGCCCGAGTAGTTAAAAACCGTATCTTTGGAAAAATTTTCAGCCGACTACTTTTATGATGAAACAAAATACAATTAAACAGCCGGCCACGGTAAAGGGTATAGGGCTTCATACCGGAAAGGAAGTGGTGCTTACTTTCAAACCCGCTCCTATAGGCCACGGCTATAAATTCCAGCGCGTAGACCTGGAGGGGAAACCGGTGCTGAATGTCGACGTCAACCGGGTGGTGTCCACCCAAAGAGGAACCAGCATCAAATCGGGCACCGCCGAAGTGAATACCGTAGAACACGCCCTTTCAGCCCTGGCCGGCATAGGCATCGACAACATCCTCATGGAATTGAACGGCCCGGAGGTACCCATCCTGGACGGCAGCGCCGCCCCCTTCGTCCGCGCCCTCAAAAAGGCAGGGGTCGAAGAGCAGGAGGCCGACCGGGAATTCTTCGTGGTCGAAGAACCTATTCACTACAAGGATGAAAAGACCGGCGCCGAACTGCTGGCCCTGCCCCACGACGGCTTCGAGGTCATCGCCATGATCGACTTCAATTCCAACGTCCTCGGGCAGCAGTACGCCCACTTCAACGGCACCACCGACTACGAAAAGGAAATCGCCCCCTGCCGCACCTTCGTCTTCCTCCACGAACTGGAATTCCTCTTCGAACAAAACCTGATCAAAGGAGGCGACCTGGAAAACGCCATCGTCATCGTCGACCGGAAAGTGAGCCAGAAAGAACTGGACCGGATCGCAGAAAAGCTGGGCAAGCCGAGCGTCACCGTCGACCAGGAAGGCATCCTCAATACGATCAAACTCCACTATAAAAACGAACCCGCCCGACACAAACTGCTGGATGTGCTGGGGGACGTGGCCCTGCTCGGCCAGCGCATCAAAGGCAAGATCGTGGCCACTAAACCCGGCCACCGCGCCAACGTCGAATTCACCAAAATCCTCAAAAAGCGGTACCAGGAACAACGCAAGCTGCGTGGCAAACCGCATTATGACCCCGACCGGGAACCCCTCTTCGATGTGGTGCAGATCGCTAAATGGCTGCCCCACCGCTATCCCTTCCTCCTGGTGGATAAGATCATCGAACTGACGGACAATTACGTGGTCGGCGTAAAGAACGTCAGTTTCAACGAACACTTTTTTCAGGGGCATTTTCCCAACAATCCGGTCATGCCCGGTGTCTTACAGATCGAAGCTATGGCGCAGACCGGGGGCATGCTGGTGCTTTCCACCGTAGAAGACCCCGGCAATTGGGACACCTACTTCCTGAAGATCGAGAACGCAAAATTTAAACACAAAGTCGTTCCCGGCGATACGGTCGTATTCAAACTGGAGCTGATGGCTCCTATCCGCCGCGGTATATGCCAGATGCTGGGCACCGCCTATGTCGGAAATAAAATCGTATCTGAAGCCGAGTTAACTGCTCAAATCGTCAAGCGCTCATAACAATGAACCATTACAATAGCAACTTGAACAGTGTCATCCATCCGGACGCCAAGATCGGCAAAAACGTCACGATCGGGCCATTCTGCTATATCGACAAGGACGTGGAGATCGGCGATGACACGTGGCTGGGCCCAAACGTCACGATCTTCGAAGGGGCGCGCATCGGCAAAGGATGCCGGATTTTTCCCGGGGCAGTGATCGCCGGTATCCCTCAGGATCTCAAATTCAAGGGAGAACCCAGCACCGCCGAAATAGGAGACTACACGACCATCCGGGAGTACGTCACCGTCAACCGGGGCACCGCCTACCACGAAACGACCCGGGTGGGCAGCCATTGCCTTTTGATGGCCTACGTCCACGTAGCCCACGATTGTATCATTGGAGACCACGTCATCCTGGCCAACAACGTCAACCTGGCGGGGCACGTCGAAATCCAGGACTGGGCCATCCTCGAAGGGCTGGTCGCCGTCCAGCAGTTTATCCGGATCGGGAAGCACAGCTTCATCGCCGGCGGCTCCCTGGTGCGCAAACACGTACCCCCATACGTGAAAGCCGCCCGCGAACCGCTCTCCTACGCCGGCGTGAACAGCATCGGCCTGCGGCGGCGCAACTTCTCCTCCGAGCAGATCAACGGCATCCAGGAAATCTACCGCATCCTCTTCGTGAAGGGATACAATACGTCCCACGCCCTGGAGATCATCGAAGATTCTCTGGAGCCAACGCCGGAACGGGAGAACATCATCTCCTTTATCCGGGGCGCCGACCCCGGCATCATGCGGGGCTTCCAGCAGATCAACGGCAGCAACGTCGATGAGGATTGAACTGGAAGGCATCGCCAAACGATACCGCTCGGAGTGGATCCTCCGCGATGTCAGCCTCGGGTTCGAAGCCGGCAAACAATACGCCGTCACCGGCCCCAACGGCTCGGGAAAGTCGACCTTGCTCCGCATCCTCTCCGGCCACCTCACTCCCTCTAAAGGCAGGCGCCGGTATTTCCTCGGGAAGGAACGACTGGACAATACAGCCGTGTACCGGCACCTCTCCTACGCCGCCCCCTATATCGAACTGATCGAAGAACTCACCCTTTGGGAAGCGCTGCAGTTCCACCTCCGCTTCAAGCCCCTGCGCGACAACCTGAACGCCGCCGACATCCTGGAACTGCTGGCCTTCAGAAAAGCCCGCAACAAGGCCATCCGGGAATTCTCCTCCGGCATGAAACAGCGCCTGAAACTCGCCCTCGCCATCTGCTCCGACACCTCCCTCCTCCTGCTGGACGAACCCACCACCAACCTCGACAAGGAAGGCGTCGGCTGGTACCGCCGCCTGATCGACACCTACAGCGCCGGCCGCCTGCTGATCGTCGCCTCCAATGTGGACGTGGATTTTGATTTTTGTACGGAAAGGGTCAGCATCCTGGAGTATAAGTGATTGTATAAAAGTGTGTAGGTGTAAATGGAGGCTTGGGCCCACCCTCGTTTACACATTTACACGCTTACACATTTACACAATAGTTATGGCTCCGCCAGTCCTCTACCCCTCATCCTCCACGATCAAACACAGCAGCCCCGCCAGGATCATGCCCACCCCGCCCACTACCAGCGCATAGATAGCCTCCCCGCCGAAAAAGCGGCCGACGATGAACCCCAGTATGGTGGCCGCCACAATCTGCGGGATGACGATAAAAAAGTTGAATACGCCCATGTAGTAGCCCATCTTGTTGGACGGCAAAGCGCCCGCCAGCATGGCGTAGGGCATCGACAAGATACTGGCCCAGGCTATGCCTACGCCTATCATGGACAGCAGCAGCAGCATGGGATCATTGAAGAAATATACAGACAGGAGCCCCAGGCCGCCCAGCACCAGGCAGATCAGGTGGGTGACCCGGCGGCTGGTGTGCCTGGCCAGCACGGGCAGGGCGAAGGCCACCAGGGCGGCAACGCCATTGTAGACGGCAAAACAGAAACCCACCCAGTCGGCCCCTTCGTTGTAGAGGGCGGAGGTGGTGTCGGAAGTCCCGTATAGGTGCTTGGTGACGCCGGCCGTCGTGTAGATCCACATCGAGAACAGGGCAAACCAGGAAAAGAACTGGACGAGCGCCAGCTGCTGCATCGTCCTGGGCATCTGCAGCAGGTCGCTCATGATGGCGACAAAGCCATTTTTGTAACGCCCCTGTTGCTTCATTGCCCCGGCAACCACCCACAGAATACCTACGAAGAAAATACCGGAAGCCAGCACATACAGCTCCTTATTCAGGCCAGCCCGCAGCAGCAGGCCGATGATGACGGCGCCGGACAAAGCGGTGAGGCCGCCGATCCGGCTCAGGCGTTTTCCGCCCCGCTCATAATCCTCCCGGCTCAGTTCCTCCACCTGTATTTCGTCCGTCGCATTGTCTTCAAACCCATGCAGCACCTCCGGCGGGTATTCCCTGGAACGCGCCACCGTCCACAATACTGTTACAAAGAAAACGATGGCGCCCAGGTAGAACGACCACTTCACCGAGGCGGAAATCTCGCCCTGCGGCGCCACGTTGCTGACGCCCAGCCAGTTGGTCAGCATCCAGGGCAGGGCAGAGGCCACCACCGCCCCGGTGCCGATGAAGAAGCTCTGCATGGCGAAGCCGGCCGTGCGCTGTTCGGAGGGCAGGTTGTCGCCCACAAAGGCACGGAAAGGCTCCATGCTGATGTTGATGGAGGCGTCCATGATCCAAAGCATGCCGGCAGCCACCCAAAGCGTCGGCGAGTTGGGCATGATGCACAGGGCGATGGAAGCCATAACGGCCCCCACCAGGAAGTAGGGCCGCCGCCGCCCCAGCCGGGGATGCCAGGTGCGGTCGCTGAAGTACCCGATGATGGGCTGTACGATGAGGCCCGTCATGGGCGCCGCGATCCAGAGGATGGGGATTTGTTCTACGTTGGCGCCCAGGGTTTCGAAAATGCGGCTGGTGTTGGCATTCTGGAGGGCAAAGCCGAACTGTATGCCCAGGAAGCCGAAACTCATGTTCCAGATTTCCCAGAAGGAGAGAGTAGGTTTCTTTTTTAAAGCCGGCGTATCGGTGACCATTGCTGTGCGTTTTTATTCAGGACAAGATATTGAAATATGGCAATTTTCAATCCCCCGGTTCCGGATAAAACCTTTATTTTTCGTTTTAAAAGCTATGAGTCGCTTGACATGCGCCCTGGCACTGGCCTTTGCCATGCTGTTTTCCAACCCGTATTTATCCGTAGCCCAATCCAGCCCGTCAGCCGGCGTAAGCTTCACTGTCCGGCAGCGCCCGGCGCCTGCTGAAAAGCCGGCGCCTCCCAAATTCAAAAAATTCTGGCCGGCAGTGCAGGCTGCAGACTGGGCGGACGCCCGCCGCCTGGCCGCCGGGACGGAATGGGAAGAAACCCTGAACGCTTTTAGTCAACTGCGGCAAGGATTCTATGCCGAAGCAGAAACGGCATTTCAGGCGCTTGAGGCATCAACGCCGCACGAAAAGCTCCGGGGGCTGTACCGCCGGCTCCATCACCACCTGTTGTTTCTGCAGGGCAAATGGCCGGAACTGGCGGAAGAGGATACCAACAACGTCATGATCCAGGCTTTTGCCCGCATACCCGGCGAACGTTTTGGGTACTCCGGGGAAAAGGGGAATGAATACCCACTGCGGATAAGCACCACCGGTTGCCCGATGGCGGAGGTGAAGATAAACGGAAACAAGTACTGGTTCTGGCTGGATACGGGAGCGTCTCTAAGCGTTATTTCCTCCCGCCTGGCGGAAGCGGCAGGCGTGGTATTCCTGGAAGGCGAGGCCGACATTGCCACCAGCACCTCCGCCAAAGCCCGTACCGGCTTTGCCTATGCAGACAGCCTGGAAATGGGCCCTTACCGCCTCTACAACCACCCCGTCCTGGTGATGGATACCGCCAACCTGCAGTTTACGCTCGACGACGGCCGGCAACTGCGCATCGACGGCATCGTCGGCTGGAACGCCCTGATGCGGATGCGCCTGGAACTCCACTACGGCAAGGGTTATTACCGGATATTGGACGAATCCTACGATGCACCCCGGAATTTTTTCTGGATGGGCTACCCCATCGTCGAACTGCAAAGCGAAACAGGCGTACCCCTGGCGTTCGGGCTGGATTCCGGCTCGGCCAACACCTCCCTGTCCGCCCCCATTTTCGGCAAGCTGAAACCAAAGAAGGTTTACAGAGATACCATCAAAGTAGGCGGGGCCGCCGGTTTCGAGCAATACGAAACCCGCATCGCTCCGAAGACAGCGCTTCAGGTGGGCAAGTATTTGTTCGAACTGAAAGACGTGAGAGAAGAACGCGAAGAACACGCTTTTTTCTTTAAACTGGACGGTACCATCGGCAGCGACCTGGCGCGGGGCGGGGTGATGGTGGTGGATTTCCCGGGGGGGCGGTTTGGCGTTTTGCCGGAGGGGGGGTGAACTGCTTATAGCCCTTCATGCAACGCATATTTCCCGCAGTGGTAGTAATCCGACCAGGGGTTGACGCCAGCCTCAGCAACGATGGGATTCGCTTCGACTCGAAACGGCAGGCGAACAATCCTGAAAAAATCCTGATTTTTTCGTGTTTCGACGAAATTTAAAGGAAGGGATTCGGAAAAGGCAAGACCGTTATAAACATAAAGCGCTAAAAATCAACACCTTGATTTTTTGGCACATCAATAGCATCATACCTGTCGAATCATAATTGCAAACCAAAAAACAAAAATATTATGAGAGAGCTGAGAGAGTTTTTGAACAATACCCCCTTTGCCTTTTTGGTTCCCTATTTATTCCCCACTCCGGCGTTACGGCTAATCCTCCCGAGCCGTTTTTGCGGACGGAATCGGAAAACTCCTCCTAGTCGACGGCAGTGGAGCGAATTGGAATCTCCCAAAGAGGAAGAAGAAGGAGTGCAAGGAAGGGGATACAATTTACTTTTCAAGCAGTAATTTGTATCTCCCCACTTTTCCCTTCAGTTGCCCTTTGCCCCACCCCCGCCCCGCCGGGGGTGGCTTTATTATCCATGAAAACACGCTGTATGGTTTCTAAATAAGTTTAGGAAGGTGATTTAATTATCCCTAAAAAACTCGATTAACACCACATTTATTTACTAACAAAATTATTTCACCATGAAAAACAATGACAAAAACTCTAGTGCCATGCAAACACCTTCCCGGGAATCGGATCAAAACGGCAACCAGAAGGAGGAGGCTTCGAAACCCAGGGTTCCAAGCGACTCAGACAAACTTATGGAATGCCTGTACAACGAATGCAAGCGCCTGTTCCGGAAAGATTTCTTCATCTTCCTTAATTCTTTAGCTGGAGAGGACTTAATCTATGTCGGCATCGAAAAAGCCCGGCAGTGTTTTGAGCCCGAAAGAAGCCGGGAACTGGAAGAACACTGGAGTGCCCTGGCAACGGCCAAAATGCCCCTGCCGGACTCTATGGAAAGCAAGCGCTTTTTAAGGCCTGCCACTCCAGCCCCGTCCACCCCCCGCGAATTGTCCGAGTACTTCAAAAAACCCTTTGCCAATCCGTGGCAGGCAAATGAACTGGCTATCTGCCGGGGTATTTTGAAGGATGTCGGGCAGTACCAATACATCTCTTTTCCCTTTACTTCTTCTGCCTCGGATCAGGTGGCGCATATTGTCTTTGCCAGGAATGAACAAGCACCACAAATTGGGCAGATGAG
>JAGFJD010000328.1 GCA_024102975.1 Phaeodactylibacter sp.
AGTTTGGCCACCCGCCATCTCACCGCCCCTATGGCCGTTGCGATGATGAAGGCGGATAAAAGAACGAGAAACGGCCATCGTAAATAAAAAGGCTTTCTCACATATACCGGAACGCTCAGTATTTCGTCGGACCACGCGCCCGACGCGCCCCGGCCTTTTATTTTGATCGCATACCGGCCGTAGGGCGGATTAATGATGGAAATTTTGTTTTCGCTGGTGTATACCCACTGATCCTGATAACCTTCGATCTGGTAGGCGTATTGGTTATCCGCCGAACTTTCATAATCCAATAGGCTGACTTCCAGTTCAAGAATCCGGTCGCCGGGATCTAAACGGATATTTTTTGCTGCCCGGAAGCTTTCGGTTTTGTCTGCAAAATCTTCTGCATTTTTCGTTAGCACGCGCACTTTAGAGAGGTAGAGTGGGATTTTTTCCGTCTCTTCTCCGATGATATCTTTAGGGTGGAATTGGGTGATGCCGTTCAGCCCGCCGAAGTACAGCGTGCCGTCTTCTGCCTGGAAATGAGCAAAAGTGTTGAATTCCTCGTGCGCAATCCCGTTTTTAGGTAAATAGACCCGTGTATCGTGGGCATTTTTATCGAAACGCATCAGCCCATAATTGCTGGGCAGCCAGAGGTTTTCATAATCGTCTTCGTAAACCGCATAAACCGTATTGTCGGATAAGCCGTTTTCGCGGGTGAACTGCCGGAAGGCATTCTTTTTCCTGTCCCAGCGGATCAGCCCGCCGCCTTTGGAGGCCAGCCAGAAAATGCCTTCGGCATCTTCGTAAAGGTGGATGAGGTTGTCGTTGGGCAAGCCGTCGGCCATGGAAAAATGATCCAGGATCATTTCTGTCCGGCTGTCCATCAGGAAAAGCCCTTTGCTGGAAGCGATCCATATTCCCTGTTCATTTTGATAAAAGTGGCGGATAAAGGTAGCCCTGGAAGAGACGGGAAGTTGAAAAGAAACCAACTCCTCGTTTTTATGGCCCAGATAGGCCAGCCCATCCGGAGTTCCTACCCAAAGCTTGCCGGTGGCTGGATTTTGGAATACCTTAAACAATCTTTTTGCCTGAGTAGAATAATCATGTTCTACCCATCTGTTCTGACCAGGAATATATTCCATCATGATGACCCCATCCGTACCTGCCCAAAGGTGGCCCTGCTTTCCTCTTGCAAAGGAGGTGGCCGCCGGATAAAGTGGAATTGTAATTTGTGCCTCTTCAGCAGTCAGGTTTTCGTAAGCATTTTGACGGTATCCGCCTATCCAAAGCCCCTTTTCGTCCCGGAAAATACCCCGGATGCTGTTCCCGGCCTGTAGGATTTTAAAGGGGTTTCGTTTCCGGCTAACCCTGGCCAGGCCGTTGTCGCTGGTTATCCAGAGTATGTTCTGGCGGTCTACAAAAGCCCCATTATAGTACCTTTGGTTTTCTATCCTCCCCGAGGCCTTTGATACCGGGTAGTTCAACAACTGGTTTCCGGCCTGATCCTGAATGGCGATAGCCCCGGGAGTGGCAAAGCAAGTGTAGTCGCCGTGAATCTGAAATAAGGCGGTAATTTCTTCCGGCGGATAATTTTTCAGGTGAAAAGGGGCCAACTGCCGATTTTGCAACACCCAATAATTCGAAGGATATTCCTGATAACGCGTTTCGACAATGATGTCCGGATGGTGGGCTGTGAATTGAAATAACCCGGGCGGTTCTATGTCAAAACTATCCAATA
>JAGFJD010000352.1 GCA_024102975.1 Phaeodactylibacter sp.
GTTGGGATATCCGTCTAACGTTGGACAAAAGTTGCAGGGGTGGTGTACGGTGGACGGGGCCAACGGCTGTCCAACATTAGCGGGTAGCCCCGGCTTGTAAACCTCCATCCATTCCCATCCATTTCCATCCATTCCCATCCATTTCCATCCATTCCCATCCATTTCCATCCATTCCCATCCATTCCCACCCATTTCCATCCATTTCCACCCATTTCCACCCATTTCCACCCATTTCCACCCATTTCCACCCATTTCCACTCATTTCCACCCATTTCCACCCATTTCCATCCATTTCCATGTATTTCAATGTATTTCAATGTATTTCCATGTATTCCACATAAAAATTCCGGTCAATGCGGAAGGACTGTATACTCTTGCTGATTTTCAGCTGCTTCCATTTCCCGGCCGCCGGTGCCAGCCATTGCTCTTGTTCGTTTACAAAAACCTTCACCGGCATGTCGAAGCCCTGCACGCAATTGGCCCAGCGGTAGGACAGCTTTTTGCCCTCCAGGCGATACTCCAGGCGGGGGATCAGGATGGTGCGCAGGTATTGATCGAAGAAGCGGGACAAATCCCGGCCGGCCTGGCGGCTGAGGTATTCCTCCACCTGCCGGGAGGTCACCGTCTGGTGGTAGAATTCGCGGTTCATGCCGCGCAGGATGCCGCGCCACTTTTCGTCGTCGTCGACGATCTGCCGCAGGGTGTGCAGCATATTGGCGCCCTTGTAGTACATATCGCCCGAGCCGCTGCGGTTCACGCCGTAGGGGCCGATGACGGGGCGGTCGTTCCGGATATTGGCGCGGGTGCCGATGACGTAATCGGCGCTGGCCTCCTTGCCGTAGTGGTAGTCCAGGAAGAGGTTTTCCGAATAGGCGGTGAAGCCTTCGTGTACCCACATGTCTGCAATGTCCTGGTAGGTGATGCTGTTGGCAAACCACTCGTGGCCGGCCTCGTGGATGATGATGAAGTCGAACTTCAGGCCCCAGCCCGTGCCGCTCAGGTCGTAACCGCGGTAGCCGTTCTGGTAGCCGTTGCCGTAGGTCACCGAGCTTTGGTGCTCCATGCCCAGGTAGGGCACTTCCACCAGCTTGAAGCCGTCTTCGTAAAAGGGATAGGGCCCGAACCAATGCTCAAAGGCGGCCAGCATGCGCGGCACGTCTTTAAACTGTTCCCGTGCTTTTTCCAGGTTGTAGGGCAGCACGTAGTAGTCGCAATCGAGCGCGCCCTTTTCTCCCTGGTATTTTTCGGAAAAATGCACATAATCGGCGATGTTAGCATTCACCCCGTAATTGTTGATGGGGTTGCCGACGAACCAGTGGAAGGTCCGGGTGCCGTCTTCATTTTCATCCACCCTGCGCAGGCGGCCGTTGGAGACGTCCATCAGCCCGGCGGGCACGCGCACGCTGATGAGCATGCTGTCGGGCTCGTCGTACATGTGGTCCTTGCAGGGCCACCAGAGGCTGGCGCCCTCGCCCTGGCAGGAAGTGGCGGCAAAGGGCTTGCCGTTGTCGTCGGTTTCCCAGGCCATAACGGCGTCCCAGGGCGGGTTGCGGGCAATGCGGGGGCGGCCGCTGTAAAAGACGGTTATGGCTTCTGTCGTTCCCGGCGCCTGAAGCCGGGGCAGTTCGGCGAACCAGGCGTTACCGTCCTGCCGGAAGGGCAGTTCCACGCCGTTTTGTTCCACTTTTTCGACCAGCATGGGCGGCTGCAGGTCGATTTGCAGGCTTTGCCCCGGCGCCAGCACCCGGTACCGGATGGTATTGGACCCCGTGACGGTGCTGTCGGCGGGGTTGACGAAAATATCCAGGTGGTAATACGCCAGGTCCCACCAGGCCCGCTCCGGAGTGACAGTGCCGCGCAGGGTGTCCTGCCGGGTGAAGGCCGGCTGAGCGGTAAGGGTTACAGAAACAGCTGCCAGGCTGCAAAGCAAACTCAGAAATATTTTCATAGCAGGGAAGTTCCTCATCGCCAAATTTAAGAATTCTCCCGGAAGGCGTTGCCATCGAAGATCAACAGGATGCGTTTGATGCGGCCATGGCCGCATTCGAAAAGCTGCGACATCAGGGTAGTGACATCCCCTTTTCGGAACCGGCAGATCAGGTTGGCTTTTTCATCATCATGGAAAACGTACAGCAATTCGAAGGCGCAGCCAACGGGCGGATCGGCCTTCAGGCGCTCTACATATCCCCGGGCGGAAGAGAAGTGGTAAAAAGGGCCCTGGAAGCGGAGATCGTCGGCGAGGATGCCATATAGTTGTCCCGGATTTTTGCCGGAGTAGAAAATTTCCAGGTACTTTTGAGCAAGTTCTATTGGTTTCATGACAAGTTATATGGCTAAAGATGCAACCTGAATTCTATCGTCCCTTCTGGCAGCCCTTCCTGCGCCCCGGCTGGCGCTCCGGGCTGGCCCTGGTGCTGCTCTGGAGCATACCCCGTTTCTGGCTGGTGTTGTGGGCCAGCCGGACGGGCAGTTACCAGTTCGTTTCTCTGATCTTCCTGAGCATGTGGGCTGCCCCTTACCTGCTGCTGAGCCGGGAAGGGCGAACAGCAATGGGTATCCGCCGGCCTCGCCGTTACGGCTGGCTGCTTGCCGGCCTGGCGGCAGGGCTGGCATGCTGTGGGTTGATGTTTGCGCTCTCTTATGGCATTTACGGCCTGACGGAGCGCAACTGGCTGTACTACATTTCCGGCACTTACAGCAACCTGCCGCCGGAAATGTCCGCCGATACCCGCCTGGCCTTCTTCCTGATCTTCGCTGCTATCGGCATGACGTTCAGCCCGGTCGGGGAGGAGCTGTTTTACCGGGGGCTCATCCACGAAAACTTCAGGGCCAGCTTCGGGCAGCGGCTGGCTTCCGCGCTGGACAGCCTGGCCTTCTCTTTGGTCCACCTGGCGCATTTTGGTATCGTCTATGTTTCCGGCAGCTGGAAGTTCCTGGCAGTGCCCGCCTTCCTGTGGGCAGCGGCGCTCTTCGGGCTTTGCCTGTTGTTCTCTTACTTCCGGCACCGCTCGGGTTCTGTCCTGGGGGCTATCCTGGCGCATGCGGGATTTAACCTGGGGATGAATTATTTTATTTTTTATCACATTTTATAAGTGCCTTCCCTGACTTTGAGTTGTTCCGTGACGCGTAGAGTTTTTTAGGATACCAAAATAATGGGACAGTTGGACTGGCGAAATCAGGATACGAGCCACCTAAAGGTGGCCCGTCCGGTTTGCTGCCTCCTCCAGCGCCCAGCGGTAGATGTCGTGGTACATCAGCGGGTGGGCCTGCGCCAGGGGCAGCCAGAGCAGGGTGTGGTCGTCTTCCACTTTCAGGGCGAGGTTCTGCTCATAAGGCGCGATGAGGAAGAAGTGACCGATCTTGTTGAAGTAGTGCCGGTGGCCGGGGTCGTAGTAATATTCGGCGGCGGCACCCAGATAGGTTTCGATGTTGGCCAGCAGGCCGGCCTCTTCCTGCACTTCGCGCAGCAGGGCCTGCTCTTTGGTCTCCCCCGGCTCGATACCGCCGCCGGCCAGGAAGTAGTCGCCGTCGTCGTTGCGGATGACGCCTACGTCCCCCTGCTCATTGAAGAAGACAGCGTAACTGCCGGGGCGGATGCGATAGGGCGTTTCCAGGGGGATGCTGCCGAGCTGGAGCATGGGTGTGGTTTGCATGCGGGGTGGTTTTGATACTTCTTCAAAAAAGAAGAAAAAGGGAAAAAGTTCCGGGAAGGGGATATTTTGGGGATGCTATTGATGCCATGGGCGGTGGAATAACTGTCCCTTTTTTTAGTGCCAAAAGCACTCTGCGCCTCTGCGTGGAACACATCTCCGGGAATAGCCCCTCTACTCCAACGCCATTTCCATATACAGCAAATACCCTTCGAACCCCTCCCGCTCGTAAAAGCTTTTGGCGGCCTCATTGTCCAGCCAGACGCTGAGCTGCACCCGCCGGGCGCCGTTCTCCCGGCAGAAAGCACGGATGTGCTGCATCAGCTGTTTGCCGATGCCTTTGCCCTGGTGATCTGCGGCGACGGCCATCTCTTCCACGTGCACATACTCATAGTCTTCCGCCAGCATGGCATGTGCTCCGTTGTTCTTTTTGTGGAACAGCAGGGCGTACCCCACCGGCTCGCCCTCCAGGTAGGCCACCAGGCCGCAGGCGCCTTCCTTGGCCAGCACGGTTTCGTACCAACCGGCGAACCGGCCAAAATCATAGGGCGCATAGCGGTCCGGGTGCCGTTCGTAATGAGGCGTATGCACGTGGCGGTTCAGGCGGGCCAGGACGGCGGCGTTGTTCTCCTGGCGGATTTGGAGTTTACCGGAATGCGGGTCAGCGTCGGACATCGTTCCTGGTGTGGTAAAAAATAAGCAATGCTCTAAAAACCGGGAAAACCGCTTTTTAATTCCTGTCCGCCTCTTTTTTATTGAAGTAGTAAGTAAGCCGGCCGGGGCATCCAGCTTTGTTTCGGCGTAAGGGTAGTTGTCGCCGTACTTGGATACTATTTGGATCTGGTTGGGCCCGGCGTGGAAGGACAGGGCGGTTTGGGCGGGGAGGTAGTGGGAGATTATGGATAGGATGAGCAGGGGCAGTATTTTTTTCATATCGTGGGTTGTTATGGGTTTGGGGGATGGCGCGGATGGGTTTTCGGATGAACAATGGTTTTTCTTCATACTGCTGGACATTTTTTGGACACAGAGTACGCCGACCTGCCTGCCCGTCTGCAGTGCCGCAGGCCGGCAGGCAGGCAGGGAAGGCACAGAGCCACACAGAGGCTTGATTATCAGCGGAAAAACTTTTTAAATTCCGTTATCGGCGGTCAGGATCACCGGCTCGCCATCCGTCACGATGATCGTGTGCTCGTGCTGGGCGACGAAGCTGCCGCCCTCGGCCCGCATCGTCCAGCCGTCGGCGGTCTCATAGGCGTACTTCCCGCCGGTGGAGATGAAGGTCTCCACGGCTATGACGGAGTTCTTCCGGAAGCGGCCCCGGTTCAGCCGGTCCCGGAAACAGGGAATCTCTTCCGGGCTTTCGTGCAGCCGTCGGCCGATGCCGTGCCCGCAGAGGTTTTTGATCACCCGGAACCCGCGCCTGCGTGCTTCCGTTTCGATGAACCCGCCGACGTCGGCGATCCGCACCCGGCTCCTGATGCGGCTGATGGCCAGGTGGAGAATCTCTTGCGACGCCTGCACCAGCGGGGCCAGCCCCTGACGGTCCTGCCCGAGGATAAACGAGCCGCCGTTGTCGCCGTAAAAACCGTTCCGTTCGGCGGACACGTCGATGTTGACCAGGTCGCCCTCCCGCAGGATTTTCTGCGCGCCGGGGATGCCGTGGCACACTTCGTGGTTGACGCTGATGCAGGTGTATCCCGGAAAGTTGTAATCCTTCATCGGCGCCGGGCTGGCGCCGAACGACCGCAGCAGGGCATAGCCGTACTCGTCCAGTTCCCGGGCCGACATGCCCGGCCGGGCGTGTTCCCGCATTTTGCTCAGCGTGATGGCTACCGCCCGGGCGGCTTCCTGAAGGCCCTGTAGCTCGCCTTTGGTTTCTACGGACATGCTGTTGGTTTGGGGTGCAATATAGGGGAAATGAGGGAGATTTGCTGTCCCCGTTGATTCCTGGTTTTTTGATGCTTCTGTTGGATTGTTGGGCCGTCTCTGTGAGCCGGTTAAAGTTGTTGGATTTGTAAAGATTCCGTACTTTTGAAGGAGAGGCAGGCAGCGGGCGCAGGCAGGGTCTTCACCTATGGAAATTTGGCATAATGTATGGGCAAAAACTACTGAAGTGTGTTTTAAAGATTTAATAATCAACAATTTAACCGGCGAACTTTGGAAAGCGGAAGCGGCCTCGCCAATACGGATATATAGTTAAGATTAGCGATATACTCAAGTTAGAGCCAATAAATATAAAAATGAAACCAGTAGTGTCCGGTTATAAGTCAAAGATAGTCAGCTGATTAGAACCTGGGGTGTCGAGATTTTTGGTATCAATTTTCATAAGCAGTTGATTTACAGGCGTTTTGTCGAAGGCTGAGACACTTAAAAT
>JAGFJD010000410.1 GCA_024102975.1 Phaeodactylibacter sp.
CTGCCCTTCCCTCGAAATCCCTCTGATCCCGTACCTCCCCCGGTTGTCCACCTGCATGCCGGTGAGGTTGGAGGTGGAGCTGTTGGTATTGGTAATGGAAAACATGGTAGTGCCAAGGTTCACCGACTGGCTGTAGGGCAGCGAAAAGCCGCCGGTGGGGGGGCGGCACTCGAACTGGAGCGGCTGCCCGTTTCCGGGGTCGACGCAGGTCAGAACCCGGCCATTGCCCAAACCGCTGGAGAAATCCACCGGCAGGTCCTGGATTTTAGACACCTTGAGCACTTTGCTACTTCCGGATGCGTCCACAGTGATGTCGCTGTCAGCCGAGGAATAGCCGTATTCTCCGTCGCCCTGGTTGGGGTCGTACACGAAAACCCGGGCGCTGTTGGGGGGCATGCCGCTGATCTTGCGGCCGCGCAGGGCCTGGACTTCCATCTCCCCGCTGCTGTTCAGCACGACGTCGGTGTCTTCGGCAGTGTAGTCATAGCCGCCTTCGCCGTTGTTGTCGCCGGGATCGTAGTAGAAGAACCGGGCGCTGTTGGGCGGCATTCCGCTGATCTTGCGGCCGCGCAGGGCCTGGACTTCGAGTTCGCCGCCGGAGGTCAGCACGACGTCGGTGCTGTCGGCGGTATAGTCATAGCCGCCTTCGCCGTTGTTGTCGCCGGGATCGTAGTAGAAGAAGCGGGCGCTGTTGGGCGGCATTCCGCTGATCTTGCGGCCGCGCAGGGCCTGGACTTCGAGTTCGCCGCCGGAAGTCAGGACGACATCGGTGCTGTCGGCGGTATAGTCATAGCCGCCTTCGCCGTTATTGTCGCCGGGATCGTAGTAGAAGAAGCGGGCGCTGTTGGGCGGCATTCCGCTGATCTTTCTGCCGCGCAGGGCCTGGACGGTCGCTGAGCCGGCCGTGTCGACGGCCACGTCGCTGTCGGGCTGTGCGTACTGGAAACCGCCGGCATTATTGTCGTAATAGGCGTCGTAGTAGAACAGCGCACGGGCATTATTGGGCGGCATGCCGCTGATCTTCCTGCCCCGCAGCCGGTCGGCATTCCAGATGGCTGTATCGGTTTGAGCATCGATGGTGACTGCCGTGCCTGCCGTGGAAGTATTGATGCCCACACCGCCAATCACTTCGGTGACACCTGCCGGCAAATCAATGGTACCGCCGTTGGGCGACAGGCTAAGGGTGTTGCCATCCAGAGAAAGTTCCTGGATTTCGTTGCCAGGGTCGTTGTCGGCGTCGTCGACTTCATCGGTGACGCTTCCGCCGCCATCAGACAAGAGGATTTGGTTGCCGTCTTTGGACAGGGTTTGGACTGGCCCGGGATCGCCCTGTGGCCCCTGTTCGCCCTGTGGCCCCTGTTCGCCCTGCGGCCCTTGCTCGCCCTGCGGCCCCTGTTCGCCCTGCAGCCCTTGCTCGCCTTGCGGCCCTTGCTCGCCTTGCGGCCCTTGTTCGCCCTGCGGCCCTTGCTCGCCCTGCGGCCCTTGTTCGCCCTGCGGCCCTTGCTCGCCCTGCGGCCCTTGCTCGCCCTGCGGCCCTTGTTCGCCTTGCGGCCCTTGTTCGCCTTGCGGCCCTTGTTCGCCTTGCGGGCCTTGTTCGCCTTGCGGGCCCTGTTCGCCTTGCGGGCCCTGTTCGCCTTGCGGGCCTTGTTCGCCCTGCGGACCCTGCTCGCCCTGTGGCCCCTGCGGCCCTTCCCCTGGTTCGATGACGACCGTGTTGCCCTGGGTGATGCTGAGTTCATGGCTATTGTCATCATAAACGAGGGATTGGCGGAAAACGCCGAGGCCGATAAGGAAGTCATTCGGGCCTTCGGACAGGAAGAGCGTGTCGCCCAACAGTACCGCGCCGGTGATCAGTTCGTTGGCGGGGTCTGAATCGGGGTCGGCGGACTGCCCGGCGGTGCGGGCATGCAGGGCGTAGGGCACGGAGAGGAGTTGGCTGACGCCGTAGGTGTTGAACTCCAGGCAGTCGAACGACAGCGCCACCCGCATCCAGTACTGGCGGCTGGCCCAGTCCAGCTCGTCAAAGCCGGGAAAGTCGGGAGATGGGGTACCCCGGCCCACTTCCAGGCTGAACTTGCCATTTTCGTTGGCGTTGGCCTGGTGGGATTCGACGTAGCGCACCGGCCCGTTTTCTCCATCCTCGTGCATGGTAAAGCGCACGCAGATGTCGCCGGAAACAGGCTGGCCGTCGGGCGCCAGGGCGATGGCGGAGTATTTAAAAGCGAGGGGCTGGCTGTACAGGCAGAAGCTAAAGGCTGCGAAGAATATAGAAAGGAGATAATGCTTATTCATGATTTATCAGGTGTTTGGTGGTGTAAGTGTATCGGCTAAAATTTCTGTATCTGGTAAGTCTGGCTGCTACCCTGTTGGTCCACGGCGTGCAGCCAGTAGCTGCCGGCGGGCCAGGCAGAGAGGTCTAAGGTAGTGGTTCCGGCAGGGGAGCGGAGTTCTTTCAACCGCCGGCCCAGGTTGTCGAACAAGGTAATGCGAAGGGGGGTATCCGTTCGGATGTTTAGCGAGCTGCCGGCCGGGTTGGGCCACAGGCCGATATCCCAATCCGGGGATTCGGGGTAGCCTGCCTCGCTGGTGGAGGTAAGCAGGCAGCGGAGCTGGAGGTATCCCTGGTCGAGTGCCGGCCCGTTGGCGTAGTATTCTACCATGAGTTCGCCCAGCGTCCAGATCATCTGCCCGCCGTCGCTTCCCTGGGCGGGCCCGTGCACGACGCTGGCGACAACGTCGTCCAGTTGCTGGCCGCAGAGGGGTAGGGGCAGGAAAAACAGGAGTAGTAATAGCTGCTTCATGTTGTTTAGGTGTATTATGGAAAAATATGGTTTTGTGGTGTTTTGGTGTTGCGGAAGGACCGTAAAACCAAAATACCATAACACCGCAAAACCTGTCATTTATCTCAGTATCGAGACGCTGCCCGACCGGATTTCCTTTCTTCCGTTTGGCAGGGCCAGTTCGGCCACCCACACATACAGGCCGGGAGGCGCCAGTTCGCCGTTGGCCCTGCCGTCCCACTCCAGATAGGCCGGATATTGTACGGGAGTCTTTGACCGGAAGCGGGGCGAGCCCCAGCGGTTGTACACTTCGAAGGAGGCCAGTTGCCAGTTGCCGGGGCCAGGAAAGACCCGCAGGGAAGTATTGGCGTTGCCGTTGTAGGGGGCGAAGGCGTTGGGAACAAATAACCGGAAGCTTTTCTCGACGAAGATTCTCCGGCTATCTGTCGCCATGCAGCCTTTGGCGTTTGTTGCCAACAGGGTAATGGTTGCGTTTTCGGGCCTTACGACGACGGGGTTGGCGCACGTATCGCAGTCGAACAATTGGGGGGGCGACCATTGCCACGACTGTGCCTGTCCGGAAACCTGTGCCGTCAGTTGCAGAGAGTCGCCGGGGTAAAGCGTGGTATCCGGCCCCAGCTCTACGTTAAAGCCAGCGGGTTCGGCCAAGGTGGCAGATGTGGAATCCCGGCATCCTGCGGCATCTTTCCACCGCAGGAAATAATTGCCCGGCAGCAGGCCGGCGAAGGCGGTATCCGGGCGGTAGGGGCCTCCGTCGATGGATATTTCGTAGGGTGCCAGGCCGCCAAAAAACTGAAGGATGCGGATCGCCCCGTCCTGGATGCCCGGGCAGGATGGATCCTGGATTTCCAGCACTATATCGGGCGCTGAGGCCGCCACCCCGACGGAACGCTGCCCCCGGCACCCGTTGCCGGAGGTAGCCGTTACGCTGTACTGCCCGGGCTCCGATACCTGTATGCTGCGCCCGGTTTCGCCCGTCGACCATTCGTAGGCGGCAAAGAACCCTTCCACTTCCAGCTCTCCGGGCTCTCCCGGGCAGAGGATGGAGTCGCCGGTTATCTGGAAATCCGGCAGGGGAAGGACGTCGACCTCGATGGTTTTCATGGTGTCGGGAGCGGCGGCGGTGCCCGGGCAAAAGAGGCGCAGCGTGGTGTCCTGTTCCGGCGTGAGCCCGTAAATCTCCTGGCCGGCGCAGAGAGCTTCGAAAAGGTAGAGTTCGATGGTATCGGCAGGTGGATGCTTGTTTGTGGCTGCGGCAGCATGAGCAGCCAGGATCATCAGGGGGATGAAGGCATTAAGGAAAAAATATGGGCGGCGCATTGGGTTTTTCATGGCCTTTCGAGGTGTTCAGGGGATGAAAAATATTAAAATAATTTCAAAATAAAAAATAAGGGGTTTGGAAATAAATAAGCTACTCAAAATGGCGCAGTTCTTTTTCCACTGGGCTAGGCGCGAAGAATGAGCATAACCTGTTCCGACGAATGTCGGAAGCTTAGCTACGTGAATGATGAGCAACGACGCCCAGTGGAAAAAGAACAAGCCAGATGTGCAGGTTATTTTTTTCCAAAGCCCTAAGTATTTGACGCCGGTCCGGATAAGGCGTCTTCCATCTGGCTGCCGGTATAGTCGCCTGGCGGCAGAAAAGGTTACCGGGAATACGTAAAAAAAAAACTGGCTGCGGAAACCCACAGCCAGCTCAGCCCTAACCAAATTAAAACCAGGTATTACCAGACGAACAAAATAGCTTTTTTAATCCCTTTCCTTCAGCCAGGTGGCGATGGCGGGAGTGAGGAGTTTCTGGGAGCGGCTGCCGACGAATACGCCGATATGGCCGCCGGGGAATTCCAGTAGTTCTTTATCTTTTGAGCCGACCAGGTCGTTGATGATGGTGGTCGTCTCCGGCGGCACGATGTGGTCCTGGTTGGCGAAGATGGTCAGCACGGGCATTTTGATGTTTTTCAGGTTGACCTTGCGGCCGCCCAGTTCAAATTCGCCCTTGACCAGCAGGTTTTTCTGGTAGAAGTCTTTGATGAAGCGGCGGTAGGTTTCGCCAGCCTGCGCGGGGCTGTCGGCCACCCAGTGTTCCATGCGCAGGAAGTTCATGAGGCGGCCCTGGTCGGCCATGGTTTCCGGCAGGGCCATGTACTTGCGGGTTTTGTTCATGGGCTTGAGCAGGTCGAAGCCGGTGTTGAGGAAATCGCCGGGCACGATGCCGCCGAAGCCGTCGACGATGGCGTCGACGTCCAGGTCTTTAGCCCATTTGAAGACCAGGCCTTCTTCGTTGTCGAAGTCTGCCGGGGTAACCAGGGTGACCAGGTTTTTGATCTTTTCCGGGAAGAGGGACGAATAGATCAGGCTGAAAGTGCCGCCCTGGCAAACGCCGACCAGGTTGACCTTGCTGAGGCCGTGTTGTTCGCAGATAAAGTCGACACAGTCGTTGAGGTTGCCCAGGATGTAGTCTTCCATGGTCTTATAGCGGTCCACCTTGGTGGGGTAGCCCCAGTCGATCACATAGACGTCGATGCCCTCGCTGACCAGTTTGCGGATGAGGCTCCGGTCGGGCTGCAGGTCCAGCATTTCCCAGCGGTTGACCAGGGCGTAGGAGATCAGGGCCGGCGTTTTGGCCACGGCTTTGTTTTCCCGTTCGAAATGGTAGAGTTTCACTTTGCCGTCTTCCCATACGGTTTTGCGGGGAGCTGTGGCAATGTCTACATCTTTTACGCCGGAGATATTGCGCAGGGCGTCGGATACGGTGTTTACGCTTTCGAGGATTTGGTCGCTGATTTTAGCGTTGGTATTGCTCATCGCACTGGTTTTTCTGCCCATCGGGGCGGCGCTGGCGTTTGAATTATGGCCGGGCTGTTCTTCCGCCGCAGGGCTTGGTTAATACTCTGGTTGTGATCGGGGAAAAAATTCAGTTACCGGTTTTTCGGCTCCCTGCGCCAGGTACAGGACACAGCTCACCGAAAACCGGTAACCGATAATTTTGCTAAAGCAGAGCTTTTGCCTGCGTGGCCCATTCGTCGCGCTTGGCGCGGCCCTGGAAAGCGCCCAGCAATTCGTCGATCATGTCGTAATCGCTGGCGGTCATTTTGCTGATCTGCCGGTAGGTATAGACACCCAGGTCGTTCAACATCTTTTCCAGTTTGGGGCCAATGCCTTTGATCTGCTTCAGGTCGTCGGCCTCGGCTTTCGAAGCCTGGCCTAACTTGTCAATCAGTTTTTTTTTTGAGGCGCCTTTCGTTTCGGCTACGGCTACCTCTTCTTTGCCCACCATCGGTTTGCCGGCCAGCAGCAGTGCTTTTTCCAGTTCGGCGACCTTTTGCTCGAGCTTGCGCATCTTCTGCCGCAGGGCGTTGGCTTCCTTGGCGATGTCGTCTCCGTCGGACTTGGTCAGGAAGGGCAGGTCGGCGTAGGTCAGCTCCATGATCTTATCGGTCATAGACTTGATGCTGGTGCCGGCCACGGCCACTTCGTTTTGCAGTTTGGAGTATTCTTCGGAATGCAGGACGTTCAGCAGGGTATCTTCCAGGGTGTTGACATAGTGCTGGAAGAAGGCCTGGTAATCCGGCATGTCTTTGCTGTCCTTGAACTTTTTGTAGAATTCGCGCACGGTATCCGGCATGGCGAACTGGCCGGCCTCGTAGACCATGCTCTGCAGTTCGGCGGATTTCAGCACGAAGGCGATGTAGGCGAACTGGATGTCGCGCATCAGCTTGGCCACTTCGGTCTGGCGGCCCTGGGCCATAAAGTTGTAGAAGGGCGCCAGCTGGTCGCGCATGCGGTTGTTAAAGTCGGAGGCCATTTCGAAGAAGGGGAAGTTGCCCTTATCCATGTACTCGCGCATCTTTTCCCTCCAGGTTTCGCTGACGGAAGCCCACTCGCCGCTCTCTTTGTTGGTGTAGTTGAAGTAGGTTTCGAACCACTTGTTGACATTCTCGATCAACTCGCTGGTGTTGCCGACCGGGCGGAAGCCCATCATCTGGTTGACGATTTTTTGGTAAGCGTCCGGCGAGAAGTACTTGTCGATCATCTCCTTGTTGTACATGCCGTTCTGGATCAGCCGTTGCATGGGTTCCCAGAACCGGTGCAGGTAGTCGTAGGAGTCGGCGAAGTTGGTGAAGTGGGGGCGCATGCTGTAGGGCATCTTGTCATACACCTGTTCGCTCATCCACCTGTTGCCTTTGCTCATCCACTCTCTCCAGTTTTTCATGCCTTCTTCGAAGAAGCCGGCGGGGTTGTACGCGCCTCTGAATTCCGGCAGCTTCAGGCCCATCTTTTCGGCGTTGTCCTGGTAGAACTTAGCCCACTTCTGGGCGTATTCGGTTTGCATTTCCATCCACCGGCGCATTTGCTCCGGCGCGTGTTCGATGGCTTTCTGCGGATCCTGGCCGGCCTTGACGGCATTTTCGAAAAATTCCTGTTGCTTTTTAAACCACTCGGCAAAGAGGCCCTGGGCGTCTTCCTCGGCCTTGCCGTTAGTTTTGGGCGTGAACGCTTTGGTCATCTGCTCGGAGAGGTTGGACCAGAACTCCATCGCTTTTTTTTGTCCTTCTATGATGGTATCAAATTGGTTACTCATGGCCTTTATTATTTGGATTGAATAAGTGATCGGGATTGCAGGTGGGGGGGGGCAGGGAAGTTGACAGGGTTACTGGTTACTCGTTATTCATTTACCTGGAATGCAGGTGCGGTTAATAACCAATAACCAATAACCTGTTCTTCCGCCGGGGCGCCAGCCTAGTTCAGATAATCCTGAACCACCTTGGCGTTTGCCGTGCCGGTGTCATAAACGGCTTTCATCGTTTCCTGGTACAGCTCGGTCAGTTTCCTGGTGCGCTCCTGTTGGGTGGCGAAAATATCGGCCGACCATGCCTTTTTGTAGAAATCAACGGTTTTCTTGTACAAGTCCATCGAGAGTTCTACGCTCCGGGTATAGTCCGCTGTAAAGGCGTTCCAGAAATCCTTCTGGTATTTCTCCAGATTTTTCTTGTCGGCCATTTTTTCTGCCAGTTCCGTGTAGCGAGTGTAATACTCGTTCAACAGTTTGCCGGCGTCTTCGGCTGCATTTTTATCAGGCATAGCCGTTTCCGCTACCGTATTGGCGTAGTTGAGGAAAGTGGTGTACAGCTTATTCTGGTTTTCCAGTATCTGGTCGAAATAATTCTTGGTGCCAGCCATAGTTGAAAAATTTTAAAAGAATGAAATAATTTTCAGTTGACGATACAAAAGTACGGCCTGTGCCTCCCCTGATCAATAGGGCTTTTTATATGTCTAACGCTGACTTCAGTGCTGATGTTTGCGGGTTAATTTTGTTAAACAACTGTATTTCAGGTTTTTAAGTTTTAAAATAAGGGGGTTGACTTTTTTGGGAGCGGAAGTGGGAAGTGGGAAATCGGAAGTGGGAAATCGGAAGTGGGAAGCCTTCCGCCTTCCGATTTCCCCCTTCCGCCTTCCGCCTTCCTTAAACCCTTTCGATCACGATCGACGAAGCGCCGCCGCCGCCGTTGCAGATGGCCGCCAGGCCGCGCCGGGCGTTTTTCTTGTGCAGCACGTTATTCAGGGTGGTGATGATGCGGGCGCCGCTGGCGCCGAGCGGGTGGCCCAGGGAGACGGCGCCGCCGTGGACGTTGACCCTGTCGGCGTCCAGCTTCAGCAGCTTGTTGAAAGCGAGGGTGACCACGGCGAAGGCCTCGTTGACCTCGAAGTAGTCGATGTCTTCCAGTTTCAGCCCGGCGCGCCGGAGGGCAATGGGGGCGGCTTTGGCGGGAGCGGTAGTGAACCACTCCGGTTCCTGGGCGGCGTCGGCGAAGCTGACGATGCGCGCCACCGGCTGCAGCCCGAGTTCTTTGACTTTTTCCTCGCTGACCAGCACCAGGGCGGAAGCCCCGTCGTTGATCGTGGAGGCATTGGCGGCGGTGACGGTGCCGTCTTTGGTAAATACCGGGCGCAGCGTGGGGATTTTGTCGAAATTGACCCGCTTGTATTCTTCGTCTTCGCTGACGAGGACGGGATCGCCCTTTCGCTGCGGCACTTCCACCGGCACGATCTCATCTTTGAACACGCCGCTTTCCGTGCTGGCGGCCGAGCGTTTGTAGGACAGGATGGCGAATTCGTCCTGTTCTTCGCGGGAGATTTGGTATTCCCTGGCGGTGTTGTCGGCGCAGACGCCCATGACGGCGTGGTTGTAGGCGTCGGTCAGGCCGTCCTTGACCATGCCGTCGACCAGTTCTCCGTGGCCGTAGCCGTAGCCATAGCGGGCTTTGGGGACGTAGTAGGGCACGGAGCTCATGTTTTCCATGCCGCCGGCCACGATGATGTCCTGATAGCCGAGCATAATAGCCTGGGCCCCGAACATGATGGCCTTGGCGCCGGAAGAGCAGACCTTGTTGACGGTGGTGCAGGGCACGGTGTTGGGAATGCCGGCGTAGAGGGCTGCCTGGCGGGCCGGCGCCTGGCCCAGGTTGGCGGAATAAACGTTGCCCATGAATACTTCTTCTACCTGATCCGGTTGTACGCCGGCCTTCTCCAGCGCGCCTTTGATGGCGGCGGCGCCCAGTTTGGTGGCCGGCACGTTGGCGAGTGCGCCGCCGAAGCTGCCCAGCGGCGTCCGGACGGCGGATACGATATACACTTTTTTCATGTGGGATGTGGTTTATTTTCTTTGAGGGTAAGCTGTTTTATTCTATTAACAACATTCCCTCCTGAAAGGTGTATTTTAAAAATAATTCTTTTCCCAAACAACTTTTTCTTTTTGTCAACCCAGGTTAATATGAAATTTAATTTTTTGACTATCAGTTTATTGCAATCTTAATTATAGTTCCTGGTTCTTTAAGTCAGCCGCTGTAGCCTTTCAACAATCCCGGCTTCTTTACAGTTGATTATTTACATTTGAATGCCCCACACTGAATGCGGAACACCCTGTCCAAAAGCCGATTTATTACCGAACAGAATCCTAAACACAAATATATTATGTATAGACTGAAAGACAGGGTAGCCATCATTACCGGTGGCGCCAGTGGTATAGGCAAAGCAACAGCTATGCGCTTTGTCGAGGAGGGCGCCCGGGTGGTGATCTGGGACATCAGCCGCGAGAAGGGCCTGGCGGTCGCTGCCGAGCTGAACAAGCTGGCGGCCAAACTGGCCGGGAAGGCCATGGAAGTGCCCGTTTATGAACCGGCCGAGCCCAATGGCAAGCCGGCGGCGGAAGAGCTGTACTGCAAGTTCTGCGAGGTCAACACGACCGACCTGGCCAGTACGGAAGCGGCGGCGCAGGAGGCCATGGAAGACTTTGGCCGGATCGACATCCTCATCAACAACGCCGGCATCACCCGGGACGCCACGATGAAGAAGATGAGCCCCGAACAATGGCAGCAGGTGATCGACGTCAACCTGACCGGCGTCTGGAACTGCACCAAGGCCGTTTCTCCGTACATGGTAGAGCGCAACTACGGGCGCATCATCAGCGCCGCCTCGATCGTGGGCCTGTATGGCAATTTCGGGCAAACCAACTACGTGGCCACCAAGGCCGGCGTCATCGGCATGACCAAGGTGTGGGCCCGGGAATTTGCCCGCAAAGGCATCACTGCCAACGCTATCGCCCCCGGATTCATCGCTACCGAAATGGTGAAAACCATCCCCGAGAAGGTGATCCAGATGATCGAAGACAAGACCCCGGTGGGCCGCATGGGCAAACCCGTAGAGATCGCGAATGCCTATCTGTTCCTGGCTTCCGATGAGGCCGCTTTCATCAACGGGATCACGCTAAGCGTGGACGGTGGCCTCATCCTGTAAGTTCTGGTCAGACCACTGGGCATTTTGGGGGCTACTTGTGTAAAGGTGTGAAAGTGTAAACGTGTAAATGATTGGGAGCCAATTTCTTTTACACCTTTACACGCTTACACTTTTACACGGGCCAGAAAATGCCTAGTGGTGTGAGTTCTGGTTGTGAAATGGCAGGATAATTGCTCAATAAGCAAATCACAACTTTTAGCCCTGGCTGCATCCGGCCGGGGCTTCTTTTTTGAACGGGTCTGCCTGCCGCGGGACAGCGCAGGCAACCTAAGTAATATATAATTATCTATATATTTCAATTAGTCAAAAAAAAACCGTAACTTGGGGCACGGTTCAAGCGTTAATAATGAGACCGGCAGAAAAAACAAAGCCGAGGAAATATGAGGATGAAACTGCAAAAATTTACCGATTTCGCCAATACCCTGTTGCCCCACGAGACAGCCTATCTGCTCTCCACTCAGCAGTTTGAGGATGACATCAAGCTGGGGATACTCGAGCTGATCGATTTCAACTGCAACAACATACGCCAGTTCACGCCCTATGACGACTCCATTGACAAGCGCAAGTATTCCAACCTCAAAAACTGGATCACGGAGCGCCTGCAGGCCATCGACGTAGACATGCGCTTCGACTGGATGAGCCGCCTGGAGCGGCAGGTCATGACCGATTCGATCGAACCCCAGGAGGAAAAGCAGTTGTTGAAGGCCATTCGGGACTATGGCGAACTGGACTTCTACTTCACCAAATTTTACGAACTGGTAGAAGTATACCGCCATTTCCTCCTGATCCGGATGCGGTATGCCCACCACAAGGTTGCGGATGACTTCCTGAAGAAGTACCGGAAACAATACGAGCGGTGCAAAGCCGCCGGGGAGCGCATCCACGAGGCGACGCTCGACATCGTGAACCAGTATTCCAAGAACTCCGCCCATTCCATCCACTGGGAGAACTGGCTGACCGAAGTGTTCTACGATAAGGAGCTGGACGGGCTGAACCGCTATCTGGCTCTGGTGCGCCTCACCTTCGTCTATTTCAACTACCGGCAGTTTGAAAAACTGCGGGAGAAGTACAATTACATCGACCAGTTATTCAAGGACGGGCAGTATTATTCCCGCCGCATCCTGCTCAACTATTACGCCAACCGGGTGATGTTGCACACCCGGTTTCAGGAGTTCGACCGGGCCGAATACTACGGCTATCTCTCCATCCGGGAGAAAAACAGCGACTACATCCACTACGTGAACAACCTGAGCGCTGTGCTGCTGCGGCAGAAGAAATACCAGGAGGCCCTGCAGCTCATGCGCTCGGCTTACCCGGAAATGAAGAATACCCCCAGCTTCCACAACCGCATCGGCTTTGTGGCTTTCTACCTGAAATGCCTCAACAACAACCAGCAGTTCAGGAATGCGGAGAACTACGCCGAGTCCTTCCTGCAGGCTTATAAAAAAGAGATCTTCGAATACCGCTGGCACATCTTCTTCTCCTCTTACCTGGAGGCCATCCTGCAGCAGGAGAAATACTCCAAGGTATTGAAGGTGGTGCGCAAATACCAGTTGCTGGACCGCGAAAAGCAGTATCAGAAAAACGCCAACTACCTGCCCACCATCCTGTGGTACAATGCTGTAGCCCAATACAAGGAGATGCTCATCCAGAAGGACGAGATCAGCAGCCTGATCCAGGATTCCATCGGGCAACTGGACAGGGTGGAGGCTAAACAGCACCAGCTGAAGGATTTGCTGGAAGAATTGCGCCCGTTCATTCCCGGCGTAGTCAACCGGGTACAGGATAAGATGCTGACGGCCTGAGGGCGCCGGGGCTTAGAGCGAGTAATGTGTATAGGTGCATTCGTGCATTCGTTGGGCTGGAAAGCGCCGGCCCCGCCGGCCCGCAAGCTCCCCTCGCGAATGCACAAATGCACGAACACACGAATGCACGGCTATACAGCCCGGGATAAGATGAGGTTCAGAAGCCCCGGTTCGGAGGGCTCATCGGCTGCTGGACGCGGGGGTCCGGCCGGGAGAGCACGCTCTCGTAGTGTTCTACTAAGCTGGCCTGCTGGCGGGCCACTTTATTCAGTACGCGGAGTTCTTCATTCAGAACTTTTTCTCTTTGGGTTGGATCGTTGGTAAAAGATAGTCGCTTGCGGTTCCGGTTAACATCTAAGATCTTTTGAATAGTTTGATTCAAGGCTATCCGGGCTCTGATCAGCCGGCGTTTCACGGATCTTTTTGTCATTCCCTTTTGGATTTGGTTAGGAATTTGGTGTGTAAACTGCTTTCAGTCTACTTGATTGGGCAATGGTTCGTACTGTTGTGCAGGTGTTTTTTCATTCCCGGTCAGTGCAGCCTCCGGTTAAAAAACGAAGGCTTTTTACCAAAAGTGTACGCTTTTCAGTTTTAACAATATAAAGAACATTTTTTGGTCCGCTGGTTGTTTTCAGAACTTAATTTTTGAACAGCCCGTTGCGAAACTACAAAATCTTAACAACATTGCCCAGGATTTGGATCGCGGATTTGTGTTAAATTATGCCTGGGAGGTTGGGGGAGGGTGCATTGGAGATATGCATTTGTGTATTTGTGCATTCGTGCATTTTTACCCGGCCGAGGCACGAGGACGGGCGTGTATTTGTGTATTTGTGCATTCGAGGCGGGGGTATGACGCTTTGGGGCCGCCCCCTGGTTTCCCTCACGTATACACGTATACCTATGGTGGCGGAGCCACAACCATTGTGTAAACGTGTAAGCGTGTAAATGTGTAAACGTGGCTTGTACGGCGGGGCTGCCCGATGGCTGTTCCCAGGCTGCCTTCATTTACACCTTTACACACTTACACTTTTACACGCCCCCGCAAATGTCCGGCAGTGTGCACCTATACACAAGTTCCCCTTACTCTCCCCCGACTCTTCCGGCCTCTTCTTCCAGTCCGGTTTTCCGCCTTCTGGATTTCACGTTCTCGTTGCCGAAGTTGTAGCTGAGGCTCAGGCTGGCGCGGCGGCTGTCCCACCTGCCGCTGCCGTAGGAGGTCAGGCCGGCGAAGGTGGACTGCCCGTCCCAGCCGGTTTGGTAGAAGATGTCGTTGACGGTGAAGCGTACGTTGAGGCGCTCCTGGAGGAATTTGCGCTGCAGGCCGAGGTTGAGGCTCCAGTTGGATTCGTATTCGAACACGCCGCCCCAGATGCCGGGGCCGGAGTAATAGCCCGATACTTCGCCTTTAAAGCCGGCGGGCAGGCTGATGGTGTGCTGCTGGTAGATGCTGTAGGTGAAGGCTTGAAGGTCGACCACGGCGCCTTCGCCGAAGTCGGCCTGGTTATCCAGGTAAGAGGCGCTGAGGTTGAAGTAGGCGTCCCAGCCTTTCACGACCTGCACCGGAGCGCTGGCGTTGAAGCTGAGGATGGTTTGTTCGGCCAGGTTGGCCCAGGTGATGAAGCCTGCCCGGGGATCTTCCTCGTCCGGGGCGATCAGGCGGGTTATCTGGTCGGCGGTGCGGCTGTAGGCCAGCTTGAAGTTGTAGCGGTAGGCCAGGGTGTAGCCCAGCTCCAGGTTGTTGACGATCTCCGGGCGCAGGAAGGGGTTGCCTTTCTCGTAGGAAAGCTGGCTGGCCTGGTTGTTGAAGGGGTTAAGCACGTTGTAATCCGGGCGGTTGATGCGGCGGCCGTAGTTCAGCGACAGGGTGTTTTGGGGAGATGCCTGCCAGGTAATGCCCACAGAGGGGAACCAGTTGAGGTAATCCAATTCTACCGGCGGTTCCTGCAGCTCGGGCAGGAAGGCCTGCAGGTTGCCCGTCGCGTCGGTTTGCTCGGCGCGCAGGCCGGCTGAGAGGTTCCATTTTTTGCCGAGGGAATGAGCATAGCTGACGTAGCCCGCATAGACATTTTCCTCATACTTGAAGAGGTTGGACTTTCGGTTGTTGCGCTCCGGGCTGCCGTTCAGCACATCGAAAAACAGGAAAGAATTGTCGGAAACCACCCGGCTCAGCTTGGAGCCGGCGGTCAGCTTTCCGCCCCAGAGTTCTTCCTCGTAATCGATGTTGAAGGTGTAAATGTCGATGTCGGTAGGGGTGTCGAAACTGTTGATGATCTCGGTAAGCAGCACTTTTTCTTCGGCGTCGTAATAACGGTTGGGCTGCAGGCGGCGGCTGTCGTTTTCGTACCTGCCGTAGTCCAGGTCGATGTTGAGGCTTCGGCCTTTTTTGTTGTCGAATTGATAGTTCAGGTTGACCGTATTGTTCCGCCTGCGATTGTCATCGGAATTGTTGGCCACCAGGATGCTGTCTATCGCCATAGGCGTCAGCTGGTCGGAAATAGCGATCCGGTTAAAGGTCCGGTAGTCGCCGTCCGTTTGCATGCCGCCGGCCAGAATGCCCAGGGTGTGCTGGTCGGCCAGGAAGAAATCCACGCCGGCCCGGTAGTTGTAATTCTGCCATTTGTTGCGGTTTTTCATGACCTCATCGAGCTGCAGGCCGTTCTGGAAGCTCAGGAAATCCATATCGTTGTATCCGCTGCCTTCGGCCAGGCCAGCGGTGGCGAAGGCATTCAGGGCTTTGTTGCGGTAGTTGCCGCTGGCGCCGGCATTGGAGCGGGCGTAGCGGCCCTGGCTGTAGGTAGTGTTGACGGTGCCGTTGGCGCCAAGGTTTTTATCCTTCTTGAGCCGGATGTCGATGATGCCGGCATTGCCTTCTGCCTCGTAGCGCGCGCCGGGGTTGGTGATGATCTCGAAGCGGTCGATCTGCTCGGCGGGCAGGTTCTGCAGGTAGTTGCTCAGGTCCTGCCCGGTGAGTGGCAGGCGCTTGCCGTCCACGTACAACAGCACGCCCGACCGGCCCAGCACGTTGATGTTGTCGTTGTTGTCGACGGTTACGCCCGGAGCTTTGCGCAGGAGGTTTATGGCGTCAGACCCCGCGCTGTTGATGGTGCCCTCCACGTTGAAGATAGTCCGGTCGGGCTTGACTTCCACCATCACCCGGGAGGCCGTGACCGTCGCTTCTTTGAGGTCGATGATGGAAGAAGAAAAAGCCAGCTGGCCGAGGTCGAGCTGTTGGCCTGCCGCCAGTTGTATATCCGGTTTCCACAGGTCGGGAGCGCCCACATAGGTGGCTTTCAGATAATAATTCCCGGCAGCTATGCCCTGCATGGCAAACAGGCCGGCCTCGTCGCTGGCGGCTGCTTTGTACAGGCTGCTGTCGGCAGCGTTGTATAAAATGATATTGGCGAATGCGGCCGGCGAGCCGCCTGCATCCCTAATCTGGCCGCGAAGGCCGGCGGATTGGGCGTGAATGTTCCAAAAGGCTGAAACAAAGGATAGGGTGATGAGGAGTCTCATGTCTTCTTCAGGGTGATTTCTTAACAATCGGGTGACAATCTAATAACACACAAGTATCGGAAACAGCCGACGATTCATTTACTTTTTTCGGCCAACGGCTTTGTATGGCCTTTGGGCGGGGGGGGGGCGCGGTTCGCAACCGGGCAGTTCTGCACAAAGTTTCGAAAAACCAGCTTTCTTTCATCCCATTTCCTTCCAAAAGAGTTATCTTTCTGAGAGAGAACATGCGGGCTATTGATTTGCGGCAAGTAACATACTGCTGTACAGTAGAATGGGCAAGCAAAAAGAAAACCAATGATATGAGAATACTGGAGAAAATCCTGCTGGCAACCGACCTCCTGCCGTCTTCTGAAAATGTACTGAGCAACGCCATTGCCCTGGCACGCGCTTTCCATTCGAAGATTGCCCTGCTCCACGTCCTGCCGGAAAACATCGGCAGCGAAAAAGTCAAAAAACTGCTGGCGGAAGCTGTAAGCGGGCGGCTGGCAGAGATGAAGAAGCGGATTGAGGCGGAAGGTTTGAAAACAGGAGAGCCGGTGGTGGAATGGGGAGACCATTGTGAAAAGATCGTAGCCGAAGCCAAACGCCAGGATGCGAACCTTATCCTCATCGGCGCCGGGGAAAAGGAAAAAGGAGAAAAAACCCGCCTGGGCACTACTGCCGAAAAGATCATCAAGATGTCCGAACATCCGGTCTTCGTGGTCAAACCGGAGGCCGCCCTTACTATCAAAACCATCCTCTGCCCGGTCGACTTTTCCGGGCCTTCCCGGCGTGCGCTGAAAGACGCCGTCATCTTTGCCCGCCGCTTCGCCGCCGAGCTGGTCATCCTAACCGTTTACAAGCCGATTGCTCCCAGTTCCTTCTTCTTCAGCTACAACTGGGAAGAAGAAAATACCCAGATCGCCTTCAAACACATTGCTCAGTTCAATGAATTTTTGAAGGATTTCAACCTCAAAGACGTCAGGTGGAAAAAGGAGGTGCGCCGGGGCAAGCCGGAAGAGGAAATCCTGGCCGAGATCGCAGAATCGGACATCGATTTGCTGATTATGGGCACCACCGGGCGCGGTGGCCTGAGCCGCGTTTTGATCGGCAGCGTCACGGAAAATGTGATCCGGGAAGTACCCTGCACTTTCCTGACCACCAAATCGCAGGACGTCATCCAGCTCCAGCTGGAAAACCGGATCAAAGACATCGAAAGCCATTACAACATCGCCGAACAACTGATGAAAGACGGCTTCTACAAAGAGGCCATCGCCGAGTTTGAAACCTGCCTGAAAATCAACGATATGCACGTGCCGGCTATCTATGGCATCGCCAAGGTGTATGAAAAAATGGAAAAACCCGAGATGGCAGACAAGTACCGGAAGCTTGCCCGCGAGGTCCTGCGCCGGGTTTGGGACAGCAAGGTGGAGGAGGAGATCAGGAGGTATTACAGGTTTTAGCCGCTTTCCCTTTCCGACCTTTGGAAAACATCGTGCTGGCGCTGGATGACCAGCCTCTTCCTTCCCGCGATGTTTTTGCGCCCTTACAACAACTGGCTGCTGAATATAAGGCTAAGATCAACATTTTTCACCACCGCACAGAGGAGGGGGAAGCGGGTGTAGACCGGACCGTGGAGCGCTACCTGGGCGGGCTGGATGTGTCATTCCACGAAGTTGCCGGCGGAACGAACGTTCACGGGCGCATTAATATATTTGTAAAAGAAACCGGCGCCGACCTGCTCTGCATGGTGAGAAGGAAACGCGGCTTTTTCGAAGGCATCTTCAAGGGCAGCGCCACGCTGAAGCAAGTATACAACAGCCCGGTGCCGTTGCTGGTTCTAAAGCCCAGCATTAATAATAAACGTCGCCGCAAAAGCCACGATCGCGTACAGCTCCGGGAATACGGCCAGCACCATGGTCTTGCCGAACACGTCGATGCCCGCCCCGATGCTGGCGATGCCGTTGGCGCAGATTTGCCCCTGCCGGATGGCAGAAATGAGGCAGACCAGCCCCAGCGCAAAGCCTGCAGCCAGCACGGCCATGCCCTGCAGAACGGTGGTCGCCTCCGACAGCACCCCGGAACTGTTGATGATGAAAAAACCGGCGAAGCCGTACAGCCCCTGCGTGCCGGGCAGGGCGCTCAGCAGCATGTAACTGCCAAAGGCTTCTTCGTTTTTCTTGAGGGCGCCAATGGTGGCGTTGCCGCCGATAGAAACGCCTATGGCGCTGCCGACGCCCGACAAGCCCACCATGAGGCCCAATCCGATATATGCCAGAACGATTCCTGCTTCCATATTGACTAATTTGTATTATTTCAATGTATTCTGTTTTCAATCGCCCCGAGGCACGTCTCTGGCCTCCCACCACACTGCTGAACAAAATAGTTTTGGACACAGAGCGCACTGAGACCAACTCAGAGTACACGGAGTGTTTTCCATTGATAATCAGGCCTCTGTGTGGCTCTGTGCCTTCTCGGCGTACTCTGTGTCCCGAAAAATGTCTAGTAGTATGCCTTCTCAGCGTACTTTGTGTCCAAAAAATGTCCGGTAGCATGGTCTTCCATAGCGGCCAGGCTGCCGGGCAAATCAAATATCGCAAATCTCACATCACACCTCATAAATCCAGCTCTCACCCACCCTTTTCCTTCGAAAGAGGGGTATACGCCTTGCCTCCTCCCTTAAACCCCGCGCTTTTATAAAACTCGACAAAGGTAAGGCGCAGGGGGTGCACAAAGGAACCCAGGGAGGAGATCAGCAGGTTGGCCCCGTGCCCGACGAGCAGGAACGCCACGAACAGCACCGGCCCGAGGTAGGGGATGCCGTCCTTTATCTGCAGGGCGATGTCGTTGACCACAAAGCCGAGGATGGCGCTGGAAATGCCCAGGGCGAAGAGGCGGATGTAACTCAGCAGGTCGCCGAAGAAGCCGGTGATGCCGTAGAGTTCCCAGATGCCTTTGCCCAGCCGCCCGAGCAGGCCCGCTTTGGGGTCGTTGAACAGCAGGATCAGCCCTACCCCCAGCCAGGCCGTCCAGGTGGATACGGCGCCGGCCCGCTTCAGCACGGCCAGGTCCAGGATGCTCAGCAACAGGATGATCCAGCCGTAAGTTGAAATGGAATATACAAAGCCGAACTGCCGCGCCCGGTTGCGCGCCTGCAGGAACAGGCCGAAAAGGATCTGCACCAGCCCCAGGATCAGCGCCAGCTGAAAGGCCTGGTCGCTGTTGATCATAAAATTGCGGGCCCCGCCCAGCCAGGCGAACTGCTCGCTCAGCAGGTTGAGGCCAAAAACCGTACCGGTCAGGATGCCAAAGATGATGGTGCCGATGCCCAGGAACTGAGCCAGGGAAAGCACCGGCCTGAACTTTTCTGCGGCCCGGAACTTGTACAGGGTAGCGCCCAGCAGGACCACCAGCCCGTAGCCGGCGTCGCCCAGGCAGAACCCGAAGAACAGCATGAAAAAAGGCGCGAAGAAAGGCGTCAGGTCCATCTCCTGGTAGGCGGGCAGGGAAAACAGCTCCCCGATAGGCTCGAACAGGCGCGAAAAGCGCGAATTTTTCAGGAGTACCGGCGGCTGGTCCTCCGGCGCCGGCCGCTCCGTGAGGAACAGGATGTTGTGCTCGTTGCAGTAGGAGAGGAGGGCTTCCTCCCGGCCCACCGGCGCGAAACCGCGCAGCACCATGACGCGGTCGTCCGCTTCCTTGCGGGTATTGTCGACAACGGTGACCAGCTGTATGCTTTGTCCTACCTCCGCCAGGGCTTCTTCCAGGGCGGGCTGGGCCATCAGGGTGAAGTTGTCGAGCTTCTCGTCGATGGCGTCGATCTGTTTTTGCAGGGCCTCCGCCTTGGCCAGCAGGCTGCGCAGGCTTTCCTCCGGCGGGGGGATTTCCTCCGCGTCGATATCCGGCGGGTTATCCCGGGGGGTGATGGCCACGAAGTAGGTATTGGGAGGCAGGGTGTTGATGAGCTGTACGGGATACTGCTGTTCCCATTCGGGCCGGTACTTGCGGCTTTGGCAGGTATAAAAATGGACCTCCACGCCGCCCTGCTCCAGCAAGGTGATCAGGTGGGGCGAAAAATCGCCCCAGGGTTGCAGGAAGCCGATCTCCTTTTTCAGGGCGTTCAGTTCCTGCTGCAGGCTTTCCTGCCGGTCGGCAAGCTCCTGGAACGTGCGGGTGATGGCGATGCCGCCGGTTTCCGAAAGCTCCGTCCCCCCGGTTCGGCCGACGATGCGGTGGCGCAGGGCCGCCAGCGTGTCCCGGATGTCTTTCTGCAGCTGGATGCGGCGCAGCAGCTCCTCCGAAGGCTCGCCTTCCTCCTGCTGGACGTGGAGGACGCCCAGGCCCCGCAACTCATCCAGAAAGCCGATGTACTCTGAATGGTGCACCAGAAAGACGTATTTCTTCATGGGCACGATCATAGGGATAACTTTTTTTCTTGTTGTCTCTTCTTGACGATCTTCTGGGCCGATTTGGCCAGGTTCTCCTCATCCTCCAGGAAGCGCCTGATCTTGCGTATGGCGTCTTCGTACCCGGGAATCTGCACCTTTTCGTAGAGGTTGACCTTTTGGGTAGCCTTTCGCCGGGCATGGTCCAGCAGCTCTGTTTTTCGGAAGAAGAGCTTTTTTTGTATCGCCAGGGCGGCCAGTTCTTTTACCCGCTCAATGCCGGCAGGGAACCAGGCCGGCCGGTTGTACAGGCTGAAGGCCGGCTGCTGGAAATCTATGCCGGCCAGTTCGGGAACGGCCACTCCCGCGATTTTTCTCTCCTGGATATTGGCCTGCCGAATCCGGACCAGCCCGGGGTCGAATTCTTCCCACAGGCGGGCCATCTCCGCCTGCTGTGCCAGTTTGGTTTCGAGCTGGCGCTCCATCTCCTCGGCCTCCCGCCGGGCTCTCTTCACCTCGATGCGCAGGGCCGCTTCCTTGTTTTTCAGGATCGGCAACGCATTGACCCGGATCCGGAGCTGCTTGTTCATTTCCTGGAGGGAGGTTTTGTTGTATTGGAATTTGATGGCCATGTTGATGGATTGTTAGATCGTTAAATGGCTATATTGTTATATTGTTGGCGCGGTCCTTCCGTTTTGCTGTCCGCCGTCGAGCCTCCCCCCGACCCTCCCGACCCCTTGGGCTTCGGCGTGAGCTCAGCCGAACGGTGCGGGACAGGCTCTCCGAGGGAGGGGGAGAGGGCCTGCCGTCCGCCGTCTACCGTCCACCGTCTACCTTTATCCAATATTTATCCATAAATTCCTGCTTGATGCCCACCTCGGCCTGCGAGAAATACCGGGCGAACAGTTCCCAGGCGGTTTCCAGCATTTTTTCGGTATCGATATTCACGTCGATGGCGAGCAATTGCCGGGAGTATTCCCGGGCGAACTCCAGCGCCCGTTCGTCGTAGTCGGTCAGGTCGAAGCCGTTTTCCAGTTTGGTGCGGGCGTTGGCGGCGTCGGCGTAGAGGCGCACGGCGGCGTTCATCACCTGGGGATGGTCGGCGCGGGTCTTCTTGCCGATGACCAGCTGCTTGAGCCGCGACAGGCTCCGGAAGGGGTCGACGATGACTTTGCCCACTTCGGTATCGCGGCGCAGGAACAGCTGCCCTTCGGTGATGTAGCCGGTATTGTCGGGGATGGCGTGGGTGATGTCGCCTCCCGAGAGGGTGGTCACGGCGATGATGGTGATGGAGCCGCCGGCCTCGAATTGCACGGCCTTTTCGTAGAGCTTCGCCAGGTCGCTGTAGAGCGATCCCGGCATGCTGTCCTTGGAGGGAATCTGGTCCATGCGGTTGGAGACGATGCTCAGCGCGTCCGCATAGAGGGTCATGTCGGTGAGCAGGGCCAGCACCTTTTCGTTTTTTTCAACGGCGAAGTACTCGGCGGCGGTGAGCGCCATATCGGGCACCAGCAGGCGTTCGACCGGGGGGTCTTCGGTGGTGTTGACGAAGCTGACGATGCGGTGCAGGGCGCCCGCGTTTTCGAAGACGTTCCGGAAGAAGAGGTAGTCGTCGTTGGTCAGCCCGATGCCGCCGAGGATGATCTTGTCGGCCCTGGCCCGCAGGGCCACCATGGCCATCACCTGGTTGAACGGCTGGTCGGGGTCGGCGAAGAAGGGGATTTTCTGGCCGGTCACCAGGGTATTGTTCAGGTCGATGCCGGCGATGCCGGTGGTGATCAGCTCGGAAGGTTGTTTCCGGCGCACCGGGTTGACGGAAGGGCCGCCGATCTCCCGCTCCTCCCCTTCGACGGCCGGGCCGTCGTCGATGGGCTGGCCATAGGCGTTGAAGAAACGGCCGGCCAGCGCGTCGCCCACTTTCAGGGTGGGGGCTTTGCCCATGAACACCACCTCCGCATTGGTCGGGATGCCTTCGGTGCCGGCGAAGACCTGGAGGGTCACCTGGTCGCCCATGATCTTGACCACCTGGGCCTCCCTGCCCGCCACCATGGCCAGCTCTTCGTATCCGACGCCGCTGGCCCGGACCGTGCAGGTGGCCTTGGTGATCTCTTCGATTTTGGTGTAAATGCGCTGAAAGGCTCGTGTTTCCATGCTAACTTGTTTTCCTTTCGCCGAGAATCTGCCGGAGCTCCTCTTCGTATTTTTTAAATTTTTCGGATTCGAATTCCGAGTAGTTCATCTGCCGGAGGGCGGCGATCACCCTTTTGAAGAAGGGGTTGACTTCTTCGTAGGAGCCGAAGGACAGTTCGGTTGCCGCCACTTCCAGCACTTTGTCCACCATGTATTTCTGCCGGTTCATGGGGCTGCGGGCGTCCACCTCGTCGAAGGCGTCCTGTTGCAGGATGATGGAATCGATGACTTCGGACCGCCAGAAGACCAGGTGGGTGTCGACTGACACGCCGTCGTCGCCCAGGATGTTGATCTGTTCGGAAGCTTCCTTGCCGCGCAGCAGGATGTTTTTCAGTTCCTCCACCCGGTTCACCCAATCCGGAGCGATCTGTTCGTTGAGCGTTTTCTGCAATTCGGGATACTCCAGGTATTTGGAGTAGCTCTCGATGGGGTCTATAGCGGGGTATCGCTTGCTGTCGGCCCGCTGCTGGGACAGGGCGTAGAAGCAGCGCGCCACCTTCTTGGTCGATTCGGTGACGGGTTCCTTGAGGTTGCCGCCGGCCGGCGATACCGTTCCTATAAAAGTGATGGAGCCGGTCCGGCCGTTGCTCAGGTACACCATGCCGGCGCGGGAGTAGAAATTGGAGATGATGGCCGGCAGGTCCATGGGGAAGGCGTCGGGGCCGGGCAGTTCCTCCATGCGGTTGGACATTTCGCGCAGGGCCTGCGCCCAGCGGGAGGTGGAGTCGGCAAGCAGCAGCACTTTGAGGCCCATGGAGCGGTAGTATTCGGCGATGGTCATGGCGGTGTACACGGAGGCTTCCCGGGCGGCCACCGGCATATTGGAGGTGTTGGCGATAATGGTGGTGCGTTCCATGAGCTTGCGGCCGGTCCAGGGGTCGTCCAGTTCCGGGAATTCGGTGAACAGCTCCACCACTTCGTTGGCGCGCTCTCCGCAGGCGGCGACGACCACGATGTCGGCCTCTGCCTGTTTGGAGATGGCGTGCTGCATGACCGTTTTGCCGCTGCCGAAGGGGCCGGGGATGAACCCGGTGCCTCCTTCCACGATGGGGTTGAGGGTGTCGATGGTGCGCACGCCGGTTTCCAGCAGCTTGAACGGGCGGGGTTTGCTCCGGTAGGCTTTGACGGCCCTTTTCACCGGCCACTCCTGGGCCATGCGCACCGGCACCTCGTTGCCGCGGCTGTCGGCCAGCACGGCGATGGTTTCCGTTACGGTGTAATCGCCCGGATCGGCGAGCGATTGGATGGTGTATTGCCCTTCCAGCTTGAAAGGCACCATGATCTTATGGGGTATGTTTTTTTCTTCCACCTCGCCCAGCCAGCTGCCGGCCGTCACCTGGTTGCCGGGTTGGGCCAGGGGCCGGAAGCTCCACTTTTTGTCCGGGTCGAGCGCCGAAGTATATTCCCCTCGTTTGAGGAAGATGCCGGTCATGGTATCGAGGTCGTGCATCAGGCCGTCGTAGTTCCTGGACAGGATGCCCGGCCCGAGGGTGGCCTCGAGCAGGTGGCCGGCGAATTCTACCTCCATGCCGGGCTGGAGCCCGCGGGTGCTTTCGAACACCTGCACGTAGGCTCTGTCGCCGATAACTTTGATCACCTCGGCCATGAGCGGCGCGCCGCCGTGGCGGATGAAGCCGATCTCGTTCTGGGCCACCGGGCCGTCGACCTGGACGATGACCAGGTTGGCGATGATGCCGCTCACCTTTCCTTTTGTGTGTTGAGCCGTGTCGTTCATGCCAGCGCAAATTGTTTCGGTAACTCAAAATCTCCTTCCAGTTTATCGATCAGGCTGCCGATCTGGCGCAGGCCTCTCTCGGTGTCCAGTTGGGTCCACCGGTCGAGCATGATCCACTTCAGGAGGTATCCGAGGACAACCTCCACGGTGAAATAATGGAAGGTATTCAGTTCGTCGATGTAGTTCCATTTGATCCGGGCGATGGCCCGTTCCCGTTCGAGCAGTTTGTCCTGCTCCAGGGCGTGCAGGAGCTTGTCGAGGAAAGGCAGCTCGGCGGCCAGCCCGAAATCGCGGGCGTGGGACCGGCGGGCGGCTTCCGTGACTACATTTTCGCCGATGAGCTGCCCCTCGGCGGGCAGGCCGTACTCCCGGATGTTCCAGGCCGCCAGGATGTTTTTCAGGTGGTTCTCGAACGTGAACCACTGGTGCAGGAACCCATCGGTATTTGCCAGCAGGTATTCGTATCCGAGGCGGGCCAGTTGGTTCTCCCAGCTCATCCCCGGCCAAACCGGCGTTTCCTCTTTGAAGGCCTGGCCAAAACGGTACATATAGGCCGGCAGCAGGCGCGGTTCTTTAAACCCTTCTTCCATCTCTTCCCTGGAGAACCGGCCGTGCGGTTCCCATTCGGACGTTTCCTTTTGCAGGAGGCGCAGCAGGTTGCGGTTGTCGGCGGGCAGGAAGATCAGCTGTGCGAGCCGCAGGTCGTCGGGGTGGAGCGACAGGGCCAGCTGCTCCATCAGCTCCGGAAGGGAGAGCGGGAGCTTGCTCTGCTCCAGGGCCATATCCGGCAGCCCGGCGATCAGGTAGTAATAATTCCGCCCTGGGAACGGCTGTGTCAGAGCGCTGTAAATTCTCTTTTGATTATCCGGCATAAATGCTTTTTTCTGTGTTTCGGCCGCACCGGGTCAATCGGATTCGAAGAGGACGGCTTTTGTTTTCGGCCGCAGGTAATCCTTGAAGAACATCTCGAAATCGCTGTCGGTAAAAGAGATGACGTAGCGGCCGTCGGCCGGGCCGATGCGGAAACCGCTTTCGAGCCTGCCGTCGAAGTCGACCCGCAGGGAGGCGTTCAGGGCGTCCTGCGCTTTGGCGGAAAAGTAACGGCCAAGGCTTTCCCGGCTTTTTTCCGGCAGCATCAGGGCCAGGCCCTCCTGCCCATCCTGGCCCGGGTGCCAGTTGGCCACCAGGGTTTCGATGAGGCCCTTGATAAAATCTTCATCGGAGAAGGCACCGCGCACCGGTTTGTCGACGGCCTCCAGCAGGACAAGGCGGCTGATCTGCTGCCGGAGCGCCTGGATGGACTGGCTGGCGGAGAGGCGCAGTTCGGACGCCACGTTGCGCTTCAGCTCTTCGGCTTCCTCGCTGGCCTGCCGCCGCACATCGGCGGCTTCCCGGCGGGCTTCTTCCAGAATGTGTTCGGCCTTTCGCTCGGCGTCCCGGACTATGGTGGAGGCCACTTCCTGCCCTTTCGCTACGCCTTCAGTATACACCTTATCCAGCAGTTCCTGGAGCTTTTGTTCCATAGATCGTTCGGTTATTTATTGGCAACGGCCCTAAAAATAGCTATTTTTCGGTGAAAACCTGATGATTTTCGTAATGCCGGGGGGTGATACTCGTCATCTTTTCTTTGAAAGAATTGCCCTAAATTGGGGTAAAAGGATTCATCATTCGAGCTCCTTGTCGGTGTAGAGTGAGCATTTTGAATACCCGCCGGAATTGGCCTGTACGTTTACCCACTTTCAAACTCTATGCCTATGAAAAAGATACTGGTTCCTACCGATTTCTCCGAAAACGCATTGAATGCATTTCACTATGCCAGAGAACTGGCCTGTAAATTTGACAGCCGGCTCACCCTCCTGCACACCTTCCAGGTAGCGCAGCGCTCAGACATGCTCGTGTCCATAGACGACATCCTGCGCGAAGAAGCGGAAAAGGAACTGGCCGCGATCCTGAAAGCCTCTCCTTCCAGGATCGAGATGGATGCCAGGGCCGTTAAGGGCGACGCTGTGCACGGCATTGCGGATTTTGCCCGGGACGGCGGGTACAGCCTCATCGCGATGGGCACCAAAGGCGCCAGCGGCCTCAAAGAGGTCTTCCTGGGCAGCGTGACCGGCGGCGTGATGCGGCACACTTCCATCCCGATCCTGGCCATCCCCGACGGGTTTACGCCCCGGCCCATCAAAAATATCGCCTTTGCCATTGCCAATATGAGCCTGTCCGGAGAAGAGGTGGCCGAACCCCTCCGGGCGCTGGCCCGCCGGTTCGGCGCGGAGGTCCGCCTCTTCCACAGCGTAAAGGATAAAAGCCAGGCCGACGAAGACGCCCTGCTGGAAACGGTAAACTGGCTGGACGGCCTGCCCCACACTTTCCACATCGAAGAGGAAAAAGGCAGCCTGCACGAAACGATCAAGGCCTTCGTGAAATCGGTGGATGCGGATATGCTCTGCCTGGTGCGCCGCAAGCACAGCACGATCGGCTTCTTCGAACGGCTGTTCCGGACGAGCGCCACGCTCACCGAGGCCTTCCGCTGCGAGGTGCCGCTGCTGGTGTTGCATGATGAGTAGGGG
>JAGFJD010000465.1 GCA_024102975.1 Phaeodactylibacter sp.
CGGCCTGAAGGGCCAACATAGTAGGGCCTGCTTTGGCTTTGGATGGCTTCCCGCGCTTATATTGCCCTTTCAGGGCGTAACCTAATGCCTGGCTTTTTTCACGGGGCGTTGCCCCGTGCTAGGATATATTGGCCTCCGGCATGCGCCGGAGCAGGCTCTTCGGGCCGGACGATGAGGCCTGGCCCAGATTAGGTTTCACATCTGTTAACATTTAAACCTGATGCGCATGGGGGGCATGGGTTCACTGTTTCATGGGTTCATGGGTGCATGGGTGTACCTTCTCTCACTCCACCTTCATCAGTACGGGTTTCACTTCCCTGTCATTTCCCCGTTGTATGGCCACAAAGTAAACGCCGGGTGCCCAGTTTGAGGCGTTGATCTCCAGGCGTTTGGCGGCAAATCGGTTTGGCGTTCTCGTATCGCGGTACATCTCCTGGCCCAGCGCGTTGTAAACCCGGAAGTCGTAAGGCTCGAAATCCGGCGTTTCATATTCTACAAAGAAACCGGAGGAAGCGGGGTTGGGGAATATTTTCAGGATGCCGAGCGGCCCCGAAGATCCGCCGCAGGCCTCGCTGAGGATTTCCATAGCGTTGAAAACGTTGAGTACGCCCCCGGTGGCGGTCAGCCCCTCGAAGCTGGCCAGAGGTTCGGCCCCGCCGATCAGCGCCGACCGGATCAAAAGGGCTGTTTCTCTCGGGTTGGACAAGGCGTCGGAGGCCAGTTCGGTGCAGGGCAGGCTGTAGAGCAGGGCGATGGCGCCGGTGAGGTAAGGCGCGGAGTAGGAGGTGCCGTTAAATACGGCGTAGCGGCCGAACAGGGCCAGAGAGTAGCTGTTCTGGCCCGGCGCTCCCATATCGATCGACACTTCTCCGAAACCGGATCTCGGTTCTTTCTCTTCCTCTTCATTCATATTGGTGACGGTGACGATGAAGTCGCTTTCGCAACTGGTGGGCATATCTCCTACTTCGTCCACATTGACGTTTTGGTTGGCGGTGCCGGCACCGGTCAGCACGCCCTGTGCGCCGAGCAGGTCGTACATGCTGCCCCAGATGGGTTGCTGGTCGCAGAATGTCGGGGTTACCAGGCCGAAGGAGGCGTTGGTAGCGACGACAAAAGCGCCTTCGGCCCCATTGGTCTCGTTGTAGAGCCGGCGTTGTTCGATGACGTATTCGTATGCAGATATGATCTCATCGACATATTGGATGGCGCATATCATCATCCTGACGTTCCAGTTCACGCCGGTGATGCCCATGCCGTTATTGCCCTGAGCGCCGGCAATGCCTATGACGGACAGCCCATGGCTGTTGACTTTCATCACGTTGCTGTCATCGATAAAATTCCAGCCGTAGGTATCGTCGATGTAGCCGTTATCGTCATTGTCGATGCCGTCGCCGGCTATTTCGCCGGGGTTGCTCCAGATGTTGCCCTGCAGGTCGGGATGGTTCAGGTCGCATCCGTCGTCGAGGACGGCGATGACGATGGTGTCGCCGTTGGCGGTAAGCCCTCCGGTGCTCACGTCCCAGACTTCCGGCGCGCCGATCCGCGACAACCCCCATTGCTTGGGGAATTCCGGGTCGTTGGGTTCCTGGCGGAACGCTACTTTGTAATTGTACTGTACGGCCTGAACGCCTTTTTGAACCCGGAGCCATTCCAGCAGGGATTCGCCGGGCCAGGCGGCAGGGTCGAATTGCAGCAGGTGGATGTTGAACCGGCGGGCAGCCGTTCTTTTGTGTAGTACCGAACCGGGCCGCCGGTGGCCTGCCTTGTCCAGCAGGGGTGCCAGGGCGGTATTTTCTTCGAGTTGAACCAGCAGTTCGTTTGTCACCTGGCCGGTAGCCGGGTCTACCAGTTGAGCGTGGGCAAATTGAAACAGAAAAAGGATTAATGAGAGCAAGATAGTCCTATTGGCCATTTTTCATACTTTTTGAAGTTCCAAAGTTATAGGAATTTGGCCAATATTCAGGAGTTTAATGGGCAGGGTGCCATTTACTGACAAGATTGGCCGGAGGCCCTGACACCGGGTCCGGGCTGAGGGGCAAGCACCAACAACAGACAACCAACTACAGGCAACTCATAGGGTACGATACGCCTCTGTGAGGCCCTGCCGCAGCTCGCGGAAGTAACCGGCGGACAGCAGCAGCCGGCTTCCGTACCAGGAGAAGAGCTGCCCGTCGACGAATTTCAGGGTGCTGAGGGGGCAGGCGCGGCGCAATTCCTCCCGGTGTTCCTCCCTGAAGGGGTAGGGTTCGGAGGAAAGCAGGATGGCCTCCGGGCGGGCGGCGGCGAGTTCTTCCAGGGAGATTTCCGGATAGCGGCTTTTGTGGCGAAATACATTGTCGAAGCCGGCCCGGCGGAGCATATCGTCGATGAATGTGTCTGCGGCGACAGCATAGTAAGGCTTTCTCCAGATGAGGTAAGCTGCCTTCCGCCGGCGTTTCCCTTTCAGCTCTTCGGCGAGGGCTTTAAAATCTGCGCCGATCGTTGCCGCCAGCTGCCCGGCGGCGGCTTCCCTGTCGGCAAGGGTTCCGATACTCCGGATCATGTCGAGCGCATCCTCCAGCGTCCTGACGTCGCTCAGCCACACCGGGTACTGTTCCGCCAGGGCTTCGACCTGTTCCTTGTCGTTCTCCTCTTTGTTGCCGATGATCAGGGTGGGCTGCAGGGCGGCGATCTTTTCGGCCTTCACCTGTTTGGTCCCCCCGACCCTTGTTTTATGGCGGAACCATGCCTCCGGATGGACGCAGAATTTGGTGATGCCCACCGTTTCCTGCCCGAGCCCCAGGTAGGCCAGCAGCTCGGTCTGGGAAGGCACCAGCGATACGATGCGCCGGGGGGGGAAGTCCACCGTTATGGTTCGGCCCAGTTGGTCTGTGAAGTTTTTTTCCATGGTCTTCAGAACGGCAAAGGCGTTCCGCTCGTTTCTGTCAATGCCCGAAAGAGGCCTTCTATTTGTTCTAACGTCGACTGCCCGGATTTGTTAACGATCCGGCGCCCGTCGATGGCGGACACCCGGGTCAGCTCTCCCATGGTTCCGGTGGTGAACACCTCGTCGGCGGTGTAGAACTCCGTGATGGAGAGGTTTTTTTCCTGTGCGGGGATGCCGTTTTCGCGGCACAGATCGAGGACGAGCGCCCGGGTGATGCCGGGAAGGCAGCTGTCGGCATGAGGCGTAAAGACGGTATTTTTGTAAATGCAGAACAGGTTGACGCCGTTGGCTTCGGAGACGAAGCCGTCCTTGTCGAGCAGGATGCCCGCATCGGCGCCGGCGTGGTTGGCCTCGATCTTGGCCAGGATATTGTTGAGCAGGTTGTTGTGATGGATCTTGGAGTCCAGGGACATAGGAGAATTGCGCCGCACCGATGAAGTGATGAGAGCGATTTCCGGCGGGTATACCGGCGGTTTCCACTCGGGCAGGATGATGAGGGTTGGCCCCGACTGGTTGAGGCGGGGGTCCATGCCCGAGGTGATCTTTTCTCCCCGGGTGAGGGTCAGCCGGATGTGCACTCCGTCGCGCATGCCGTTGGCCCGCAGGGTTTCGAACAGCGCCCGGGTGATGAACTCGCTGTCGGGCACCTCCCGGAAGGCCAGGGCGTGGGCTGAATTCTGCAGCCGTTCCAGGTGGCGATCCAGGCAGAAAATGCGGCCGTTGTACACGCGCAGGCCCTCCCAGACGGCGTCTCCTCCCTGCACCACGCTGTCAAATACGGAAACCCTGGCTTCCCGGCGGGGCAGGAGCGCGCCGTTGATGTAAACGAGGATGTTCTCGTTTTTCGGATTGTATTGTTGTAGCATAATTATTTGGTATTACGGTATTTTGGTAATGCGGTGTTATGGCCGCAAAACCCAGGTGGGTGCCTGCATTTTGGAAACCAGCTACGCTTTGATCGCCGCATCGTACAGCGCCTCGTAGAAAGGGCGGCACTCCGAGGCCAGGGCCTCCAGCCGGGGCGGCAGTTCGAACTCCTGTTCCCGGTAAGGTTCGAAACCGGAAGACTGATGCACCCTGCCGTACCAGTACCGGGCCCATACCCCGTCTTCGGGGCGGGCGCCGGGGCGCCACCGCAGCATATTTTCGTCGAAAGGTATCGATAGTTTCCCGCACAATTGCCGGAGGACGGAAGCCGGGCCGGAAAGGAGTTCCCGGCTGTCGACGACGGCCGACAGTTTCCCCTTCTCCCGGAGCAACCGGAAGAGGCCGTACATCTTTTTGATGCCGATATCTTCCATGGAGGGGTTGGGGATGACCTTGTTGTACGAATGAATGATGGCCCTGGGGTCGCGGATGAGCAGCACGTTGTCCATCTCCAGCAGGAAGCTTTCATCCAGCCCGGTGAGGTGGTGGGCCATTTGCTTGAAAAAGGCGATGGGCTTGCCATGATCGGCCAGCAGCACCTGGCGGACCACTGCGTTGCCGTCCTGCTCCTGGCTGGCGAGGATTTCTTCGGCGCCGGGGTGCAGCGTCCTACTGCCGCTGGAAGAAAGATAATGGGCGTAGAGGGGTTCGTCGAAGACGCAGGTGTCTTCCCGCTGGGCAAAGGCATACATCAGGGCGGTAGAGACATTCCGGGGGCTGGACCAGGCGTTGATGCGTTTGGTGGTGGGCATGGGTGGGGGATGGGTTCACTGTTTCATGGGTTCACTGTTTCATGGGGTCACGGGCCAATGGAACCATGTAACCGTGAACCCATGAAACAGCGAAACCATTTTTACCCTTCGACGGTCAGGTCTTCGATAGTAGCGCCGGGGGCGTTGCTCTGGACCGACTTAATGCCGTTCTCCATGCTTGCCTTGGAGGCGTACATCTGGCTGCTGCCGATGACTTGCTTATTGGCAGCCAGCAGGTTGAAGTGGAACTTGCCGTTGGATGCTTCCTTGCGTTCAAAGCGGCTGTCGTCGGTAGCGTTTTTCATGACGCTTTCAGCGCCGTTCTTGGCGCTGGCTTTGCTGGCGTATCCCTGGCTGGAGAGGATGACCTGGCCGTTTTTGGCCTTCAGGCGGAAGTAAAACTTATCGCTTGTTTCGCTTTTGAAAATCTCGAACTTCATAAAGCGTGTGGTTTGATGGTTTGAATAATTATAGAAAGCCTAAATTTATAAGTTTTTCAACAAAATTCAGGCCTAAGGACAACCTTTTGACGAAATACTGTTTTGAAGTCACTCCCCGAAGCGCATTCCCGGCTTAATCTTCCTTACACGGTACCTCCCGGAATTGCATCCCCGGGCCTGGCTTGAGGAAGTAGTAATTTTTGATCTCTTTTTCCAGGTCGAAATTATCGAGGGCATAGTTTGTTGTGAATTCCACGGTATCCCAGTACATAGTTTGCGGTTCGGCAGCGCGGAGGTCGCCGGTTGCGGCCATCCATTTTGCGAGGCTGGCCCTCAGCTTTTTCCGTTCTTTCCTGAATTCGGGCCGGCGGGCGAGGTTATCCAGTTGGTAAGGGTCTTTCGATACCTGGTACAACTCTTCCGCCGGGCGTTTGCCGAAAGCCAGCTGGAAAAAATCCGGCGATCCTCCGCGGCCTTTCATATCCATGATCAGGAATTTGGTGATGGAGTTGTCTGCGTCGCCGTACTGGCCGACAGACTGGTGGGCCTCGGGGTCGCCGGCGGGCCAGCGTTCCGGTTCGAAGTTGCGGATATAAAGGAATTCCCGGGTGCGGACCGCCCGTATGGGGTACCCCAGGTCTCCCCGGCGGGCGTTGGCGTGGCGTTCTCTTTCCAGGAATACCCGGTCCCGGGCCGGGTTGCGGCGGGAAAGCTTGGTGTTATCCGGAAGGAGCAGGGGCAGTAAGCTCTTGCCGTATATGCTTTTCGGGACAGCCAGCCCGGCTGCTTCCAGAAAGGTGGGAGCGAAATCCACGAAATTCATAAAATCCCCGATCACCGTTCCCGGTTTAATTTTCCCTTTCCATGAAATGGCCAGAGGCATGCGGGTCCCGTAGTCGTATACATTGGCTTTTGCCCGGGGGAAAGGCATGCCGTTGTCGCTGGTCATCACGATGATGGTATTGCCCGGCTCTCCGGTTTTTTCCAGCCTGCGGATGATCTCCCCGCAATCCCGGTCGAACCGCTCCACTTCGAAGTAGTAATCGAGAACATCGTTGCGAATGCACTCCCGGTCGGGCAGGAACCCTGGAACTTCTACCTCTTCCAGGTTCATACCTGCCCTGATCCCCATGCTGGAGTCGTACGGGCGATGGGGGTCATATCCTCCAAACCAGTAGCAGTAAGGTTTTCCCGGGGGGCGGGCATCCAGGAATTCCCGGAAACTCCCAAAGGAAGGGCCGGCGGGATTGTGTGGGTAGCCGCCCCGCTTTTCATCGCCCGGCCCCCAGCCTTTTCTCGTCTTGCCGGTAAAATAGCCGGCTTCTTCCAGCAGGGATACCCAGTTGGGGAATTTGGAGGGAAATACGCTCCACAGGTTGGCGGCGCTTTCCAACTGGTGAGGATAGCGCCCCGTCAGGATGGCGGCCCGGGAAGGGGAGCAGGAAGGGGCGGCGCAGTAGGCGTTGCGGAACAGCGCTCCTTCAGCGGCCAGCCGGTCGAATGTCGGCGTGTTCACGATCTTGTCGCCGTAGGCGCCGGCGTGGGGATAGGACCAGTCGTCGGCGATGAGGAATACAATATTCGGGGGGCGCGCCGATACCCTGGAAGAGCAGGTGGGTTCGCTGCCGGATAAACATCCAATCAGGAAGAGAATGAAAAACGGATAAGGAGTTGACGGCTTCATTCGTTGGGCGTATTCTGGTAGTTTAAAGTTTGTGCGCCATATATACCGGCACATGAAGTTGCACGCCGGCACCATCCCTCTGGAAGCGCCGGGCATTTCCAGCACCAGTATTTCTCTGCACATCGGAGGAGCGGATTTATACTTCCAGGTTTGAAAAGGAATAGCCTGTCCCGCCATGCGGGAAAACCCATTGCAGCGGCGTATACCGGCTCAATCCACACCACTAGACATTTTCTGGTCCGTTTAAAAGTGTAAGCGTGTAAAGGTGTAAAAGAAATTGGCTACCAATCATTTACAAGTTTACACTTTCACACCTTTCCACAAGTCGCACCCACAATGTCCAGAGCTGTGCAAATGCGTGGTCGATCCTATCCCTTAGGGCGGCATGGCCTGCCAGGGGCTATGCAGGGTAAACATAGCAAAACATAGTGTGCTTTCTCACAGTACGCCCTTTGGGGGGCAAGGCTGCAAGGAGGCGGGATGCCGGTTATTGGTTATAAACAGCCTGCGGGATACCGGGCCGTTATGAACCTGAAAGCAACGGTGGAGCAAGG
>JAGFJD010000505.1 GCA_024102975.1 Phaeodactylibacter sp.
AAAAAGCGCTGAAGCCCCGATTCCGCTCCCCGGTTGTATCCTGCAAAGTGTTCTGACTTTCGTAAAGTTATGGTTTTTAAATAAAAAGCCTTGTCAAAATTTGGTTTTATCGCATAAATCCATTTTAAATCCCTGTCCCTTGCCCCGACAGTGGACTCATTCACATTGCCGAATGCACAACATCCGGCTTCAGAGGCAGGCAAAGGGCTGTCTATGGCTAGTCTCCAGGATTACGATTGCCAAGATAGGGCGACGGCGTGCAAGCAAAAGTTGAAAAACAGGAAAAGCGTCTATGGAAGGGCCCCCGTATAAACTAAAGAGAGGGAGGTGAAGAAATTCTTCATAGTTTCGGCTTTTCGCTGCATTTCTGATCCGCCGGATATGGCGTCTAGAAATAATCGTTTTATCTCATACTCAAGAAAAAGCATGTCCCAAAGCAAGAAATAGCATGTCCGGATTGACATTTTTTTAAAATAGGGCTACTTTATAGACAGTTTTTTAAGAATCAATTAACCCTGGCGCCAATGGAGTTACTGGTTCGACACCTCCGGCCCGTCCTCGAAGATGGCGGCACGAACGCCGTTTATCTCGCGCTGCCCACCCCGCACGGCCGGGAAGTGGAACTCCATTTTTACCGGTTCCCGCCAAACCGGGAACCAGCGCTCATCGGCCGGCTGGACTGGGAAGAGGCGCCGCTCTGGGAACCGCCGCCGCCGGTTTCTTCCACTCCCTTCCTCAGGCTCTCCAAACCTGCCGGAGAATGGCTGGCGAATAAAGCAGAGACTGCCGGGGATGCCGGGGGCCTTTCCGTCCTGCCTCTATCCCTCGGAGGTTTTCACCTGGCCTTTGCCCTGACGGCCGGCCCGGTACCGGCACAGCCCTTCTTCCCTTTATTGCTCAATCTGTACCACCAGGTCGCCGCTCTCTTTTCCGTGGAACGCCTCCAGCAACTGGAACACCCCCATCAGCTGGCTCAGGCCTTCTTTGAAGCGCTCTGCCGGCTGTTGATGCCGCCTGCCTACAAGACTCCGGGGCAGCCGGTCTGGGTGCCGTTTTGCCGCCGGCTCTATGCTGCTCCCGCCAGCTATGAATACACGCTGGCCCTCGGCGACACCACCGGACAGCTGAAGGCCTGCCCGGCAGAACAGTGGCAGCAGGCCATGCTGCTGGAAGAGATGGAAAACCTCTACCGGCAAGTACGGGAAAAATGGGAACTCTGCAACCGCCCCGAGCTGCTGGCCGCCAGCCGAATAGAAGGCCTGGCCCGGGAAATAGAATCCACTCGTTCCGTCATGGACAGCCTGGCGGGGAGCCAACAACGCCAACTGCAGGAACTGGCCTCCCTGAAACGCCTGGCAGAACAGCTTGCCGCCCCCGGCGCCTCCAGCAGCTTCGAATTCTACCGCGGCACCGATAAATGGTCGGTCCGGTTCGACGGCAAGCCGGTGAAAATGAAGAACCGCTACACCCTCGGGCTGCTGTATATCCACCAACTGTTGCTCAACCCCGGCAAGGAGATTCACTGCCACCAGTTGTACCTGCGGTCGGGAAAAGACCTTAAACAAGCGCCCCGGGCGTGGCGGGAAATACAGGCCTTGCTGGGCAAAAAGGCCCGGCTCGACGACGAACAAAGCTGGCTCGATGGCATCGCCCGCGTCGAGCGCCACCTAGGAGGAGCATCCGTTGAAGTGGCCATCAATTTGCTGGGGTACCTGATCTTCCTGTCAGAACAACTGTACAGAAACCACACCACCCGGGCCAACCTGGCCCGCCTGGCGGAGTACCGCCGGCGCCTCAAAACCAAAAGGCTGGAAGCCGAACCGGGCCAGCTCGACGAACGGTTCTACAAAAAGGATCTCACCCTGCAGGGCGCGCTCTACCAGGAAACCAACTGGGAGGCGGAACACCGCCGCATATACCAGAACGTCACCAAGGCCATCCACCGCACCATCAATACCCTATCCTCGCCGGAAACGGTTGCCTTTTTCCGGCAAACTCTCTCCATCGGCGTGCGCTGCGCCTATTTCCCGGAGAAAGCGGATATCGCCCCGCCGAACTGGAAGTTGTGGATGGAGTGAGGGGGATGGGGAGACGGGGAGACGGGGAGGGTTTTGACAAAAATTACGATTTTTTTCCTCTAAAGAAAAGATAAGACACAATTTTTCTTCTATTAATAAACTCTTTTTCTACCGTAAGGCGGTAAAAGAGGTTCCAAAAGCATTTGGAAGCTCCTTGTACCAAAAACCGAACCGCCATGGAAGAAAAAGCCATCCTGTTATTATTGCTTGCCGCCGGCGCCATTGGGGCCATCTACTTCCTGATCATCGGCATCCGTGCCGTTTTGCAACTGCTCGCCATCGTCATCCGGATCATCGTACTCGTGCTGCTGATCGTCCTCGGCGGCATGTACCTGGCGCAACAGGTAGACAAGTATACGAGAGAGCCGGAGATTAAGGTAGCGCCAACGCCCGGGGAAGAGGGCGGGAGATTGGCCCGCGAAACAGGGCGGAATCTGTTTTATCACTAAAAACCATCGGATATGAAACACTTCATTGGCCTGCATTCGAACATCAAACCGGATAAGTACGCCTGTTGCCGGATCGAAAAACTGTGGCTGAGAACCATGCGGATCAAATCGCCGCCGTAGGTTTCGCGGTACGGATACTGGAAACCATGCCGGATTATTTTCCGCATCTCACAATTTACGGCGTGCCGTCTCCGTTTTGCGCATATACCAGGCCTGTTCTGCGGGGCCGGCTGTCCCGCAGAACCCGGCAAAAAACCAACGACATGCCAGACGACTCCTTCCTCGGCCGCCTCAACCGCTGGGCGCGCAAATCCGTCACCCTGAAGCTCTTCGTCATCGGTATCCTCATCCTGCTGCTGCTCATTCCGGTGAGCATGGTCACTTCCCTCATCCGGGAGCGGGAGAACATCCGCGACCAGGCCGTGCAGGAGGTGAGCGCCAAATGGGGCAGCAGCCAGACGATCGCCGGGCCGGTGATCTCCGTTCCCTACCGTTCCGCCCGCCTGAATGAGGAAGGGAAAACGACCATCGCCCGCGGGTACGTACATTTCCTGCCGGACAGCATCGGGCTCAGCGGGCAGGTGGATCCGCAGAAGCGCTATCGCGGCATCTACCTGGTGGTGCTGTATAACGCCCAACTGGAGATCAACGGCCGGTTCGCCGGCCTGAACGCCGAAGCCCTGAGCGTTCCGGAAGAAGACCTGCAGTGGGAAGACGCCCTCTTCACCGTCGGCATCAGCGACATGAAGGGCATCGAAGAAGCCATCCCGGTGCGCATCAACGACACCACGTATCAGTTTGGGCCGGGAACCGTCACCAACGACATCCTGGCCTCCGGCGCCAGTTTCCCCATCCGCCTTCCCCGGGGCGGCGCCACGGCCATCAATTTCTCTTTCCGGATCAACCTCAACGGCAGCACCAGCCTCTATTTTACCCCGTTCGGCAAGGCCACGACGGCCAGCATTCGGTCCTCCTGGCCGGATCCCAGCTTTGAAGGGGCATTCCTTCCGGACGAACGGACGGTTTCCGCCGACGGCTTCTCCGCCAGCTGGAAGGTCCTGCAGCTCAACCGCAACTACGCCCAGCAGGGCGAAGGGACATACATCAGCGCCACGCCCCAGAAGCCCAACAACTTCTACGTCAGTGAATACGACCCCTTCCGGGAATCGACCAATGCCTTTGGCTTCCGCCTGCTGCTGCCCATCGACGAATACCAGAAGACCATGCGGTCGGCCAAATACGCCGCTTTCTTCGTGCTGATCACCTTCCTGGCCTTCTTCTTCATCGAAGTGCTCAACCGCAAGCGCCTGCACCCCATCCAGTACATCCTGGTGGGGGCAGCCATCATCCTGTTCTACATCCTGCTGCTGTCCATCTCCGAGCACTTCAGTTTCGACACGGCCTACCTGATTGCCTGCGCCATCATCCTGGCCCTCATCACCGGCTATTGCTCCTACATCCTCCGCAACCGGAAGCTGACGGGGATGATGTTCGGCATACTGGCGCTGCTGTACGGCTTTTTCTACTCCCTGCTGCAGCTACAGGACTACGCCCTGCTGCTGGGCAGCCTCGGCCTGTTGCTGATCCTGGCTACGATCATGTATCTGACGCGGAATATTGACTGGTATGAGCTGGGAAAAGAGGAATAAGCGCGGGTATTTTTTGCATATTCTCAATAACGCTGAATTCAATCCGTTAATTTTTAGGAAATTCCACTAAAAACAGCTATTTATTTGTTGAATGATAAACTTTTATTTTTTTCTTTAAAAAATTTGCATAAAAATGCCCGTGGTTATACTTTTGTATCAACAACGGCGGTTAAAAGTAGCCGCTTCCTTAATAAGGATTGAATGACAGATGGAGCGAAGGAATGATTGTGGCAATCAATCAATCATTCATTCATTCCATTCAACACTGTGAGGTGATGAAACAGGCAGCCATGCCCTCTTGTCCCGGGGGTGGGGGGATCGGGATAAACGCGGCGCGAGAGCGTTGCGGCTAACCGCCCCGTGCAGGTTCGACTCCTGCCCTCACAGCTATATCCAAGTCGGAAGTGGGAAGTGGGAACGCAGTGTTTCCGCCTTCGCACTTCGCACTTCCGCCTTCGCAACACTGTGAGGTGATGAAACAGGCAGCCATGCCCTCTTGTCTCGGGGGTGGGGAGTTCGGGATAAACATAGTGTAATGCCTTCGGGCTAGGGTTGACCACTAAACCTTTGCGCTACTGCCAACCGCCCCGTGCAGGTTCGAATCCTGCTCTCACAGCTTTTTTAAGGAATGAGGGGATGAATGAGCGAAGGAATGAATGTAGGTTCCGATAATCATTCCTTCATTCCGTCCCTGTCCTCGTGCCTCGGCCGGGTAAAATTCCTTCATTCATTTCCCTCCAGAGATTCCAGCACGAAGCGCCACAGCCTTTCGTAGGGCATCACCTCCAGGTCGGCGCTCTGGTTATTGATGATGCCTACCGAGTTCAGTTTTTCCCAGTATTTTCTGCTTTTTCGGATGACTGCCGCTTTGTGGAAATTGGCGGCGGGCAGCTGCATCAACATTTTAATGAAGCAGTTGCTTCGGAACGTCTCATCCCGGCGAAGGTACCGGTGGGTGTAGGTGCGCAGGGATTCCACCCGGTCGATGATCCGCCCGTATTGTTGCTGGAGGAGTAAAAAGAGAACCTGCAGGATGAGGATGGAGATGTTGTTGCCTCTTTTGTCCTTTGCGTAAGTGGGCACCTCATTCAGGAACCGGGCCACCCGGAAATCTGTAATGGTGTTGTCTTCTCCGGCTTCAATGATGCCGATGGAAATGAAGTAGAAGATATAGGCTTCATTGATGTACCAAACCTCCTGTATGCCCGAGTATTGCTGGGAGAACTGTTCCTGGTTGACCACTGCTTTGTAAATGCCATAGGCTTTCTGGTACTCTTCGGAGTGGAGGTGGAGGATAAAGAGGTATTCCATGGCTTTAAACCAGTTGAACAGCCCTTTGTCGACCCATTGCAGGCAGCGCAAGGCTTCTCTTTTCCCTTCTTCGAGCCGGCGCAGGAGGATAAAGCTGGAGAGCATGCGGTAGGAAAAATTGAAGAGCGCCTGCCTTGAAGCCAGGTGGTTGTTGTTCTCGAAATAAGCCACCGCCCGCCGGCAGGCGGCGATGGTGTTCTCATGGTCATTGGCGATCTCATGTCGCAGGGCAATGACCGAAAAGGCGTACAGGCTCAGGCGGTAGGAGTGATACTCCAGCAGTGTTTGCTCCATGTCGTAGGCATAGCGTTCGGCCAGTTCGCTGAACTCTGCCTTGGCGGCGCCGGAGACCGTGAAATGGAGGGCAAGGGTGGTAAAATATTCTTCAGCTTTCAATTCTGCGAGGTACACCCTGGAAAAGTGTTCCACCTGGCTGTTGTAGAAGAGGAACTTATCGTTGTCGCCCAGGATGGTGCCGTAATGAAAGCGGAGGTCTTTGGACAGGGTCAGCAGGATATCCGTAAACTCGAACAGGTCGGCTTTCTTCATGGTGTCCTCGGCCAGGCGTATGGCGACGTGCCGTGCGCCCCGGGCCAGTAAAATTTTTACGGCGGCCGCATTTTTGTAACACTGGTAATAAGCGGAGGCCACTTCGGAATACTTGGAATCGTTGGCGTCGATCAGGAACAGCGTATTGAGCAGGCGTTCTTTCAACTCCCGTTTCAGGCGGTTGAAATACTTTTTTTTGTTCCGGCCTTCGTAGAACATGGATATTATTTCCTCTTCGGAGGCCGCCCCGTTTTCTGCTATAGCCCGGTATAATTTCTGCAGGTTGTTGCTTTCTTCTCCATCGGTATGGACCAGTTCGATCTGTTTGATCTTGTTCGGTGAAATTATTTCTACCAACTGAATGAGCTCTTTCATGCTTTTGGGTTTCAATTCAGAGGACACTACTGTCTGAATATCAAAAAGTTCTGTATTTGGATAGCTCAAAAATAACAAAAACTGGCCTGTTTTTTTCGTGAAAAAAAGTTATACGGATGTAAGCGGAGAGTCCATAGTTTTAAACAAAATTAAATTGTTTAAAACTATGGCTGCAATTATTGCTTTTATGATCACTTTGGGGGTAATCACTTCCTCCAGCCAGGCAACTCCCGAGCTTATCCAACAATATGAAGATCAGTACAAGACCGAAATGATCGGCAGCTCGGATTTGGAAATAATGTAACTCACATTTGTGCACAATAAAATATTGACAAACAGTCTTTTATCCAAAGACCGGGCTTCTTTTTGCTTAAAACTGCCCTGTTCAATTTTGGTTCTTCTGTAATTTTTTTACCGGAGGATACGGCGTATATTTGTACTGCCACGTTTATGGTTAGAACGCTGTAGAACTTTTGAAGCGCTCCAAAGATATTAGGCGGGCTGTTTGCGCAGCTCTGCCTGGTTATTTGGTGTTTGTTCCTTTTGCCTTTATCATGCTTTTCAACAAAGCTTATTCCCCCCCAATCTTGGAGCGCTTTTTTTTATTTCCAACGAAACCGGCAGCCCGCCCGTCCGTTGCCTGCGGAGGCGTCATTCCTTTGCCTTTTTTTTGAAAAGGAGTGGCAGGCTAAACCTCTTCACTCCTGATATCCGGGCCGGCTTCCTGGCACAAGGGGGGACGGAGGCCGCTTCCTGAAACATCACTTAAAGAGATACCCTCACTTTGGAGCTGAATGGCCAAAGCTGCCCTTTCCTGCCCGTTTTGGGGCCGAAGGTTTTCATCCGGGTAATAAAGATAGGTTTTTTTGAGAGGGGAGAGCGGAAAAAAGTAAGCAGCCCCTCCTTGTTTTATGAAAAAAATGAACTAGTGAGCGTAAAGTAGAGGCTGCTTACAAAATATTACGCCTATATCATCAAACTGAGAGGATAACGCACAGCTCTCTTTTACCGCTGCTTTACCATTCAACTTTTTTCATAACCGGAAACGATTTCTTTCAATTCCTGAAGATATTGCTGCTTTCTGGGGGCCCGGCGCTTCTTGTTGGTGCGGGTAAAAAAAGTGTGTTTTTCCAGGAAGTTCACCTGAAGGCGGTTCCAGGCTTCTTCCGATTTCAGGATTTCGTAGGCCTTCAGTTCTTTGAACAGGGTGGAGCCGATATCATAAAAATCTTCGCGCCCCAGGTAGTCCAGGTCGGCGTCGCAGATGATCTCTTCCAGGTAGTTTTTCGGCGCCTGCGGGATTCTCGTGGCCATGATCATGCCGCAGATCCGTTCGATCTCGGCCGGGGTGTAGCCATAGGCGGGAAGATGGCGGCGGGCGATCTGGCAGCTCAGCTTTTCATGTTCCTGGTTGTTGATGGTAAAACCGGAATCGTGAAAAAGCGCCGCTGTCTTCAGCAACAATTCCTCATACGGGGAGACCTTTTCCAGGTAACACAATTCCTCGATGGTGTACAGTACATCCAGCGTATGGTGAATGCCGTGGTAAGCGAGTTTGTCGGAAAGCTCGCGCTCCAGTTTGTCCAGTACAAAAGCTTTGGCTGCGTGAAAGTTCATTCTGCTGTTTTTATTGCATTCCCGGGAGCAAAGGGCCAGGCGCACTAGCCGCCTGTTTTAACGTGGCTATAAATCGCTTTCGTATTTATTACATTGATTTTTTGAAATTGTTGACAACCAGAGGGAAATGCAGGCGGAAAAACTAAAATGTGCTTTTCCGCCTGACTGCTGCTCTTACTCTTCCGGCAAAAATACGCCGGAGGCGAGAAATTTCAGCTCGTCCCTCGGCTCCGTAATGGCTTCGATTTCCTCCCGGGTTTTGCCTGCATCCTCTGCATAATGACGCAATTCTTCCACAGGAGTCACTTCCCGGAAAGCCCATCCTTCCATGACCACCTTGCGGCCGGCAATATCCTTGGGCACGAAAAAGCCGTAGTCTTTGAACCGCACCATTACCGGCTCTTCGCCGTTTTCTTCGGAACCGACCACCATCCAGCAGCCTTTGGCCTGGCATACCTCCCGGACCGTGCCTTCGACAATGAGTTCCATCGAATCCCGGCCTTCCATTTTCTTCGCTATCTCACCTGCGCTGATGCCCCCCTCGGGGCTGAAAGCCGCTCCAAAGGTTTGGCCTTTTGACTCCGCCGGCTGAACGGCATTCCCGGCTTCCGCTTTGCCGCCTTGCCGGGCGGTACTGTTGCAGGCTGCCAGTAGAGCGGCCGCAACCAAAACAAACAACGTTCTTCTTAACATTTTGATGCAATTTTCTTACGGAATATCCGCGTTTATTATTTTCAGCAAAAATAAGACAAAAGCATCTAAAAACCAGGAGGCCTGCCCCGCCGCTTGTTTTTCAGGCAAGACAATTGTTCTAAATTTTTCTTAAAGCAAGAACCCGAAACAATAACAAGCCCCGGAAAAGGCTTAATATAAAACATGCTTCAACCTGTAAAAACCACGCCTATCGGCCGTAAACTGTACCCACCATTTACATCGACCATCACTTTGAACGACTTAAAACGACATTACCATGAGAGGGGCATTGATATTGCTGGCTTTCCTAAACCTTTGCGCCGGCGCCAACGCACAGATCGAGTGTACACAAGGAGATTGCATCAACGGAGCGGGGGTTTGCATCTTCCCCAGCGGCGCCCGTTATGACGGGCAATTCCGCGACGGAAAGCCTCACGGCAAAGGCATCCTCTATTTTTCCAACGGGGATGAGTACAACGGCGACTGGAAGAAGGGCTACCGCGAGGGCATCGGCATCATGGCCTTCCACAACCAGGATAAATATACCGGCGATTTCGAGGGCAACCTGTTCAACGGCCGGGGCATCATGGCCTATGCCAACGGCAACCGCTACGAGGGCCAATGGCAGGCCGGCCACCAGCACGGCCAGGGCGTCTTCTCCTTCGCCAACGGCGACCGCTACGAAGGGGCTTTCAAAATGGGCCAATGCCACGGGAAAGGCACTATGTTCTATTCCGACGGCTCCCGGTACGAAGGCCAGTGGGCCAACAACAAAAGGCATGGCAGCGGGGTGATGTCCTTTGACGATGGAGAAGTGATCGCCGGCGAATGGCAGGACGGGCAGTACCTGACGGACTGGAGCAAGTATGCCTTCGCCGGCGATACGGCCAGCCTCCGCAACTGCAACCTGGTTTTTTGCGGGGACGGCCCCGGCAAATACGCCTACAGCGACGGCTCCCTCTACGTCGGCGAATTTTTTAACGGCATGCCCCAGGGCAACGGGACGGTCTACTACGCCAGCGGAAACCGCTACGAAGGAGGCTGGAAGCAGCACACCCCGCACGGCAGGGGGGTAATGTATTACGCCAACGGCCGCGTAGTGGGCGCCATCTGGGATTTTGGCAAGCCGCTGAAGAAGCTCTATGTACAGGGAGAGGCGGAAGGCGACGCTCCTGTGCCCGTCGACCGCGACGAGCAGGTCAAAATATGGGCCGTCGTCGTCGGAGCAGCTACTTATTCGCACATGCCTCCCCTCCGGTATACGGACGACGACGCCTACCAGGTCTATGCCTTCCTCAAAAGCCCCGAGGGCGGCGCCCTGCCCGACCGGCAGCTCCGGCTCCTGATCGACGAGGAGGCCACCCGGAAGAACATCCTCAACGCCATGCGCACCACCTTCCTGCGCGCCGACGAGAACGACGTGATCCTCTTCTATTTTTCCGGCCACGGCCTGCAGGGCTCCTTCCTGCCCGTCGATTTCGACGGCTATAATAACCAGCTGAAACACGAAGAGATCAAAAGCCTCCTTCTGGAGAGCAAAGCCAAACACAAACTGGTGCTGGCCGACGCCTGCCACTCCGGCAGCCTGCTCTCTACCAAAACGCCATTACAGGTGGCCCTGAAACAGTACTACCAGGCCTTCGAGGACTCCTTCGGCGGCATGGCCCTGCTGATGAGCTCCAAAGGGGAGGAATATTCGCTGGAGGACGGCGGCCTGCGCTCGGGTATCTTCAGCCACTTCCTGGTCAGGGGCCTCAAGGGGGAGGCTAACCAGGACGGCAATGCCATCATCACCGTCAAAGAGCTGTTCGACTACGTCCACCAGAACGTACGCCTCTACACCGGCAACATCCAGACGCCGACCCTGACCGGGGATTTCGACCGGAGGATGCCGGTGGCGTTTGTGCGGGGGGAGTAGGGGAGGGGATGGTTTTATGGCTGCACGGTTTCATGGTTCGATTGTTTCCTCTGTATAAGCCCGCTTTTGGCACGCGAACAGCGAACAGCGTATTTGTTTATATTTGCAGCATGAAAATAAACCTTGTTCCTTATCAGGAATACCTTAAGGATGCTGTCAATCATTTCTGGGATACCAGAAACCGGCAGATCAACCGCCAAAAAGAAGGGAGAAGAACAGATCAGGGGAACCGTGGAGCAGTGACGGGGGGTAAACAATTAGATGGCTTTATCGAACTTTTAGCCAGGGCAGCTGTAGACATGGGCATTCCAGAAGAATATATTTTTCTGAAGGGCGCTCACTTGCCAGGTTATTTCCGCCCGACTAAAGAATGGGATTTTTTGATAATCGCTCCTATACTGACGCACGCTTGGTTTTTGCTTTCTCATGGTTGTGGAAAGAACTGAAAAATCTACTTCCGAAATCCGCGTAAATGTTCCTCATTATTCCGTGTTTTCTGATTTTGAAAATACCAGTTACTTAGACCGCTACCAGATACTTTGCCGGAAGATGATGTTGGAAAGGCACTATACTGCCACTGCCTTGCTTTGGACTTCCCGGGATAGTTCGTATGGAAATGTCTCTGAAGACTTTCTACCCAACCTTTTCCCCTTCCACCCGCAACAAACCGCCCCCCTTTTTCGTAAATATACCATGCTATTCCATATAGGAATTTTTCTGATGCTTGCTGCTGAGCCCCGTCACCGTTATTATTTTTGACGTCCATACAATTGCATAATCCCATGAGGAATATCAGCCAGACCGTAACGCTTGCCTGCCTTTTGTTTGCCACAACGCTCCACGCCCAGTGCCTGGAGGGGGATTGCAACAACGGCCAGGGCACCTTCCGCTTTGCCAGCGGCGCCCGCTATACCGGCCAGTTTGAAGGAGGCAAAAGCAACGGCATCGGGGTTTGCTACTGGCCCGACGGCAGCCGCTACGAAGGAGAGTGGGCCGGCGGCCTGCCCCATGGCAAGGGGGCTAAAACCCTCAGCCTCGGGCGCCTGCAGGCGGGCTGGTTCCGCGAAGGGCGGTACGAAGGCCCGGAATCGCCTCCGGAACTCCGGGAGCGCAGCGGCAACGGCCAGAGCAATAACATCCAGCAGGAAGGATGCATCTCCGGGAACTGCTACGACGGCCTGGGGGTGTATATTTTTCCCAGCAAGGCCGTATATACCGGCGAATTCAAAGAAGGCGAAATCCACGGCCACGGCGTCTGCCACTATTCTGACGGCAGCAGATACGAGGGCGAATGGAACCGCCGCCATCCCGACGGCCGGGGAACCATGACCTACGCAGACGGCAGCCAGCGGTCCGGCCTGTGGCAGCGCGGGCAGCCCGTCGACGGCCGCGGCCGGGTCGTAAGCACCTACCTGGCGCGGCAGGAGGCGGAAGCGCAAACGGCCGACGTACAGGCCGGCTGCTTGTCCGGCGATTGCTACACCGGCCGCGGCGTCTTCGCATATATCGACGGCAGCCGTTACGAAGGCAGTTTTCAAAACGGCAAACCCGACGGCTACGGCGTCTTCATCTACCCCAATGGCGACCGCCATACCGGCGCCTTCCGCAACGGCGCGCCCCACGGCAGAGGCTCGCTCCTCCTGGCCAACGGCCAGCACACCGGAGGGTACTGGCTCGACGGGGAATACCTGGGCGAACAGGCCCGCCCGGAAAAAGGTTGTGTCTACGGCGATTGCCGGGATGGACACGGTACCTATATTTTCGCTGACGGCAATAAATACATCGGCTTCTTCCGCAATGGCCTGCCCGACGGCCGGGGTACCGTCTTCTATGCCAATGGCGAAAGATACGAAGGGCAGATGGGCAACGCCCAATTCAACGGCTACGGCACCCTCTTCCTCAAGGACGGCACAGCCGTGTCCGGCCACTGGCGCGACGGCGTCTATGCCGGGCCGCAGCTGCCGGCCGCAACAGCCGCCCCCGCCTATGCGCCGGCACAACAACCCGGCAACCGCCCGCAACTGGAAGTATGGGCGGTGGTGATCGGCATTTCCTCCTACAACCACATGCCGGTCCTGCGCTATACCGACGACGACGCCTACCACATGTATGCCTTCCTGAAAAGCCCGGAAGGCGGGGCCCTCGACGACGACCACATCAAAATACTGGTCGACGAAGAGGCCACCCTGCTGAACATCAAAAGCACCATGACGGCCCTCTTCGGCAAAGCCGGGCCCAATGACCTCATCATGCTCTACTTCTCCGGCCACGGCCTGCGCGGTTCCTTCCTGCCTTTCGACTTCGACGGCTACCGCAACAAACTTTACCACGAGGACCTCAACGCCATCATGAAACAAAGCCCCGCCAAGTATAAACTGTGTATCGCCGACGCCTGCCATTCGGGCAGCCTCCTGGCCATGCGGGGCGGGGCCCAGCCCGAACTGCTGGCCAATTACTACAACAGCCTGGCCAAGGCCAGCCCGGGCACCGCCCTGATTATGTCTTCCAAATCCGACGAAACTTCCCTGGAATCAAGCGGCCTGCGGCAGGGCGTTTTCAGCCACTTCCTCATCCGCGGCCTCAAAGGGGAGGCCGACCGGAACAACGACAAACGCATATCCGTACAGGAACTCTACGACTTCGTCAACCTCAACGTGCGCACCTACACCGGCAATATGCAATCCCCGCTGATCCAGGGCGATTATGACCCGGATATGACGGTGGGAGTGCGGAGGTGAAGGGGGAAGGGTATGGGCTGGATTGTTATATTGCTACATTGCTGGATAGTTATATTGTTATATTGCTATATTGTTGCTCAGCCCGCCACCCCTCCAAATCCCGGATATAATTAACCTTGCCTTAATATCCAGGGCAAAGAATCATACACAAACTTAAACCTGCCTTAAAGCACAGGAAACCCGCACGGTTTAGTTTTATGCATTTATCACAACAAAATTTTTGATATATGCTTAAACGCTTTACCCTCCTGGCATGGGCATGCCTTTTGTCGCAAATCGCCATTGCCCAGAACGAGCAAAAGCTCCACCATTTGTCCAGTTTTGAAACCGGCATTGAAGCAGCTGCGGAAACCGTGGCCTTTGACCCGGAAACCAATCGCGCTTTTTTTACCAATAGCGCGCCAAACACGCTGGCCATCATTGATTTGTCTGATCCCGGCAACCCCGTGGCGGTTGCGGAAATAGCTCTTGCTCCCTACGGGGCTGGCCCCAATTCAGTGGCGGCGGCCAAGGGCCTGGTTGCTGTGGCGGTCGAAGCCGACCCCAAGACGGACCCCGGCAAGGTCGTCTTCTTCGACACCGACGGCAACTACCTGGAGGAGGTAACCGTCGGCGCCTTGCCCGACATGCTTGCTTTCTCGCCGGACGGCGCCCTGCTCCTTGTGGCCAACGAAGGAGAACCCAATGACGACTACACGGTGGATCCCATGGGGTCTGTTTCCGTCATCGACGTTTCCGGAGGGGCGGCGGCTGCGGCGGTAACGACCGTCACCTTTGAAGCGTACAACGACAGGAAGGTCCACCTGCAGAACAAGGGCGTCCGCATTTTCGGCAACGACGGCATGGCAACAGTGGCCCAGGACCTGGAACCGGAATTCATAACTTTTTCTCCGGACGGCGCCTACGCCTATGTCAACTGCCAGGAAAGCAACGCCATAGCGGTTCTGGACCTGGCGGCCCTGGAATTCGTCGATATCCTGCCCCTGGGGTACAAAAACCACAACCTGGGCCGGCCGGCGCTGGAATCCTTTATTATCAATGAACTGGTGGCGGATTGGCCTGAACTGGGCACCCCGGTTTACGACGGTGGCCAGGCGCCCGTCCTGCTTGGCGGATTCTCGGGCTTGTATTACGATCCAACGGAATCGACGGTTAACAAATACGTTTTCTACGCCGTCCCGGACCGCGGCCCCAATGACGATACTTTTGGTCGCAACGATGTGACGCCCGCTGCGCCCCAGAATTTGCGGCCTTTCAAGCTGCCTGATTACCAGGGCCGTATGGTTAAGTTCACGTTCAACCGGCAGACGGGCGCCGTGAACCTGAACGAACAAATCCTGCTCTACCGCCAGGATGGCGTAACGCCAATTTCCGGCAAGGGCAACATTCCGGGCTTTGACGAAGTGCCGGTTACCTATGCTGATCCCGCCACGCCTTACGCCAACGTCGATTTTACAGACAATGAATCCGGTGAAGAACTGCATCAACTCCCTTATGATGAATACGGCGGCGACTTCGAAGGCATACTCCGGGACAAGGACGGCAACTTCTGGATGTGCGACGAATACCGGCCGGCCCTTTACAAGTTCCGGCCCGATGGCATCCTGGTCGAGCGCTACGTCCCGGAAGGCACTTCCCTGCTCGGAACAACTCCGCAGCCGGAAGGCACATACGGTGCGGAAACGCTTCCTGCTGTATATTCCAGCCGGTGGGCCAACCGGGGGTTTGAAGCCATCGCTTACGATGCCGACGCTCATGTGGTCTACGCCTTCATCCAGTCGCCCCTCGAAAACCCGGACAACTCAGTGCGCAACAAAACCGATGTGATCCGCATCCTGGGCGTCGACGCCGGCAGCGGCACGCCGGTGGAAGAATACGTCTATCTTCTGGAAAGGAACCAGTACAGCGGCCTGGCCACCTCCCGCGTAGATAAGATCGGCGACGCTGTTTATTCGGGCGATGGCAAGTTCCTGGTCCTGGAACGGGATTCCGAGGCCCCCGGCGTATCCGAAGGCAAAAAGTATATCTTTGAAATCAGCCTGACGGGCGCTACCAATGTCCTGGGTTTGGCCAACGGGCAGGGGACCCTGGAAGAGCAATCCGCCGACGAACTGCTGGCCGCCGGCGTGCAGGCGGTTCACAAAACCAAGGTGGCCAACCTGCCGACGCTCAACTACGTCAGCTCCGACAAGCCGGAGGGCCTGGCCTTGCTGCCAGGAGGCGAGATCGCCGTCCTGAACGACAACGACTTCGGCCTGGCCGGCGCGGGCGTGACTGACAACTCGGTGCTGGGCATCATTTCTTTCCAACGGGACTATGGCTTTGACGCCAGCGACCGGGACGACAGGGTCAACATCACTTCCCACCCGACTCTGGGCATGTTCATGCCTGACGCCATCGCCGCCTTCGAAGCAGGCGGCAAGGCCTACATCGTCACCGCCAATGAAGGCGATTCCCGTGACTACGACGGCTACTCCGAGGAGGTGCGCGTGAAAGACCTCACCCTGGATCCTGCCGCCTATCCCAATGCGGAAGCGTTGCAGGCCGACGAAAACCTGGGCCGCCTGAAGACGACCACTGCCAATGGCGATTATGACGGCGATGGCGACTATGACCAAATCTACTCCTTCGGCGGGCGTTCCTTTTCCATCTTTGATGCGTACGGCAACCTGGTATACGACAGTGGCCAGGACTTTGGCACCGTTGCCAGCATCATGGAGCCGGCTCTCTTCAACGAAGACGAAGGGGAGAAAGACGGGCGTTCCGACGACAAGGGCGTGGAGCCGGAAGCGCTGGCTGTTGGAACCATCGACGGCCATACCTACGCATTCATAGGCTTCGAACGGCAGAACGCTATTGTAGTGTACGACATTACCGATCCTTTCTCGCCCCTGTTCGTCACCTACTACAATAACCGGGCAATCGGCGCGGATGGACTGTCCGGAGACATCAGCCCGGAAATCATCACCTTCGTTCCGGCCGCAGAAAGCCCCAATGGAGAAAACCTGCTGGTGGTAGGTTACGAAGTCAGCGGAAGTGTCGGCATCATACAGGTGGGCGGCGAACTGGTGAGCATCAGCGAAGAACTGCGCGGGGAGTCGGCATTCCGGACTTTCCCTAATCCCACAGTAGACAGGATTTTCTTCAGCCAGCCGGTCTCCGGCCAGGTCTTTGACGAAGGCGGCCGCCTGGTGGCCAATGTGCAAAACACTGCGGAGATGAACGTGAGCGACTGGCCGGCCGGCCTGTACGTCATCGCAACGGAAGGGCAGGGGAAACAGCGGTTTTTGAAGCTGTAGTATACATTGTCCTGTTGACTTAAATATACTCAACTCAACAGTTGCGACCATTCGCCCGGTTCAGGGAAGGCGGATGGCCGCAGCTGTTTTTTCTTTATTCTGCAACATATACTTGCGGATGGATTTTAAAAACGAGGAAGCCCGGCCAGATTCCAGCCAGCAGGGATAAAGCAGCCATGATACCGAACCACAACGGGTCCGGGAGTCCCCTACTTGCTTTTTTGCTCCGCTTAACTTAATTAATTAAATTTGTAAAAACTGTTGTTATGCCTTCTCCCTTTCCCGGCATGGACCCTTATCTGGAAGGGCATCTCTGGCCCGATGTCCACAACAGCCTTGCCTATTTGATCAAGGTGCAGTTGGTTTCCCGGCTTGTTGATCCATATATTGTCCACCTGAATACCTATACCGTCGAAGACACATCGCCGGAGGAAGATGTTGGGATTATGTATCCGGATGTCGAGGTTTTTCGCAAGCCGGGTGTGGCGAAGGAACCGGTGGCAGGATATGAACCGCCCATCACGCCGGAAACCGTTACCTTGCCAGCCATCAAAAACGTGGCAGTCCGCATTCCCGTGGTGGAGGTTAAAGACAGAAAAAACAACCAACTCATCACTGCAATTGAGATTCTGTCTCCAGTCAATAAGCGCAGGCCCGGGCTGGCGCCCTACCGGGAAAAGCGGGAAAGGCTCCATTACGCCGGCGTAAACCTGGTGGAAATCGACCTGCTTCGGCGGGGCGAGCGGCCTTTTGGCCATCCTTATTTGCCCCAATCACATTACCTGATCTGCCTGCTTCGGGCCGGTATCGGCAAAACCCAGGTTTGGGCGGTCGGCGTGAAAGAGCCGTTGCCGGTCATTCCCGTTCCATTGAAAGAACCGGACAAAGACAGTTTCCTGGATTTGGGCCGGGCTTTCAAAGATTTGTATGAACAAGGAGCGTTCGAACGGTCTGTTGATTACGAGGTGCCGCCGCCGCCGCCGGATTTTTCCCGGGAGGAACTGGAGTGGATGAAAGGCCTGGGAGTCATGGCGGGTTGAAAAAGTCAGGTGCGGACACGGCGGAAACTTTTGAGCGTACGATGTGCGAAGCTCCACCGATTGTCCAACGTTAGAATGGCAGGGGCTTATTGGCTACTGGATTATATTTTCAGCAACCAACCACGCAGGAGCCTGAGAGGTGAAGCATTTCAGGTATGGAAGATCAGGGCAAATCAGGATGATTCAGCGACTGCCTGCTCACTCTGCCTTCACCCACCACCGGGACTCCTTGCCCTGCCCCGCCCAAAGCTCGATGGCATACCGCCCGGCAGGAAGGCCGCCGGCTGGCAAGGATACCTGGTGCATCCCTCCGGTAAAGAGCGAACTGCCGGAGAGGCAAGTACGGCCGTTTTCGTCGGCCAGCCGCCAGTGCAGGCGGGTTGCTTTTTTCAAAACTACGGTACAGATTAGAGCAGCGCCACCCGGGTTGGGGTAAAGGTTGCGCCACTGAAAATCTCGGCCGTTCTCCGGCGTTTCCTTTGTGCTGCTGGCCAGGCAGCTTGCTTCTTCTATTTCGATCCGTTGGTTCGCGGAGATGCCGGTACAGATGTCTGTCGTACCTGAAATCCAGTGTACTTCCACGGCAAGCGCCTCTTTGGCGTTTCCCAGCCCGAAGTGCAGCATGGTGTTCTCCTGGAAGGAATAGCTAGTCGTGCCGCCGGAAACGTAGCGCATCTGCCGCACCGTATCCCCTTCGATGACAGCAGTGACGTAGACCTTCGAGCCATAGCCGTTGGGATTGCTTTGGATGCCTTTCAGCCTTATCTGGAGCCAGTTGTTCCGGTTGCCGGTTTCGTTGCGGAACAGGAGATTCGGGGCAGGGGTGGAGGTGTTCACCGTGTTGGCCACGTAGATGTCCACATCCCCGTCGAGGTCGTGGTCGGCCAGGCCGGCGGACTGGGCCTGGGCGATGAAGGCAGTGCTGAAATCTCCTGCCTCTTCAGTGCTAAGCAACCTGAATCCGCTTTCTTCATTTAAATATACCTTGCCTTTGGAAGAGCCGCCCAGTTGGTGGGCCAGCGCCAGGTCCAGGCGGCCGTCGTTGTTAAAGTCCGCCCAGATATTAAAATTGGTGTAAGCGCTGACGTCGAGCATGGGTTCGCCGGTAATTTCGGTGAAAAAGTAGCCGGCATCGTTTCGGAAAAAGCGGTCACGGGCGTTGTAGTGGTTGAGGTAAGCGTCGAGGTCGCCGTCGTTGTCGTAGTCGATCCAGTTGACGCCGATGTTGGCGCCGGGCACGCCGGTGAGGCCGTCGATCTGAACCGGGAGGAAGTAATTGGGGTCGCCCGTTTCCCGGAGCATGGACCGGTGGAAAGTGTTGGCATTAGGCGCGGAGTAATTGGCGACATACAGGTCGAGGTCGCCGTCCTCGTCGAGGTCGGCCCAGCTGTCGTGGGTGATGAAGCCGGAGCGAAATTGAAGGAAGGAGAGGGTGTCTATCCGGGTGAAAGCGTTGCCATCGTTGCGGTAGAAGAGGTCGGTAGAGCCGTTGGCGGCCCCGGCGAAGAAGTCGAGGTCGCCGTCGAGGTCGTAATCCACCCAGGTGGCGGTGGGGTAGCTGCCGGGGGGCGAAGCAAAAGCTGTGTCCGGTACCAGTTCATAATCCGGCGCGCCGCTGTTTTTCAGCAGCCAGAGAGGCAGTTTCCGGCCAGCATTGTCGCGGTAGCTGCACAGCATGACGTCCTCGTCGCCGTCGTTGTCGCAATCGCCGGACAGGCCAATCACGCTGCCCCAGGTTCCGGGCGTCTGGGTGAACGGCGAATGGAGCAGGGCAGAGTAGGCGCCGTCCTGTTGGTTGAGGTAGAGCCGGTTGTTCCGGCCTACGTCGAAGCCGGTGACGAGCAGCTCGGGATAGCCGTCCTGGTTGAGGTCGTTCCAGCTGCCGCCGACGCTGGGCAGGTTGTCGGCTGCGGCGTCGCCGACATCGGTGGCCAGGGTAAACAGCTGAGCGTTCAGTGCGAGCGGGAGGGCAGACAATAGCGCCGGAAGGATGAATAGGCAGCGGACATTCATATTTTTTTACCGGCAAAAATGGGAGGGATGAAGGCCCCTGTCGTCCTGTTTTATTAAGTGTTACTTGTGAAATGCAATTCTAAGCCATTTCCTTGTTCAAAAACTCCGAAGGCGTCATGCCCGCCACTTTCTTGAATGTCCGGTTGAAAGTCGTCTTATTCGTAAAGCCGCATTCCAGGCCGATAGCAAGGATGCTGTAGTGGCGGTATTTTTTGTCATGCAGGCGTTGTTGGGCGGCTTCCACGCGATAGGCATTCACAAAGTCGTAGAAACCGACGCCCATGCCCTCGTTGAGCACCTGGGAGAGGTGATGAGAAGGGATGTCGAGCCGGGCAGCCAGATCGGATAACTTCAGCGAAGCGTCGAGGTGGGGTTGTTCTGTTTTCATCAGGGCAAGCAGTTTGCCCTGGCAGGTATCCATCTGTTCGGGAGTGAGGGGAGAAGTTTTATATTTGCCATTGCCGCCATTCGAAGCTGGCCAAATCCTTGGGAAATCGCCCAGCCTGCCGATGGCGCGGTAGCCCGCCAGGTGGATGCCCAGAGCCAGGGCTGAGGCCATGACGTATTCTATGGTAAAGGCAGGCGTCCTGAAGGCGAAGAAGGAGAACTTCAGGGCCAGGTCCAGTGCCAGCAGCAGCAGGAAGCCCAGGCTGAACTGCCTCAGCCAGCGGGCGTTGCGGCGGTTGCGCTCTTCGTCCTGTTCTTCTTCCCGTTTCCGGGCCAGCCACCAGGCTGCTGTTACGTAGGCCATGATGTGGTACATAAAATCGTTGCCCAGCAGTACCATCGCCCAGGTGAAGCTGCCGTCCGGGTTCAGATACCAGTCGATCACTTCCAGCTTGTATTCCGCCGTTGCCAGGTACAGGGGAATCGTCTTCCAGATGGCCAGAGCAGCCGGCAGCAGGTGCCAGAGATGTGCCCATTTGAGCCGGAACTCCGGTGCCAGCGACTGGCGGATGAAGAAGTAAAAAAACGGCCCTACCAGAAACAGCAACGGGTAGAAAACCCCCAGCAGATGGGGAGCAGGCCGGATCGAACCGGTGAGGAACAGCAGGTAGTTGAGCAGGTACAGGGAGAGGATGATAAAAGCCCCGGCCAAAAGCCTGCCGCCTTTTCCGCTCTCCGTTTTCAGGAAAAGGAGAACGGCCAGCCACAGGCCGTGCAGGGCTGCTGCCGCCAGCAGGATGGTGAGCCATAGGGTGCCTTGGGAGTTGATGGTCTCCATAGTTGGAATATGCTGGTTTTGTGGTCGTTCGGGGGGGAAGGATTTGCGAATTTTGATTTGCGGCCGTCTCTGCGAGCCGGCTAAAATTTTCGATGTGCGGCCTGCCCCGGAAGGGCCACCACCCTGGTGCTGCCGGCAGTGGGCACATCCAACGCAAAGGTAGGCAATCCCGGCTACAAAAACCCGGCCCTCCCTGCCTGGCCTTGCTGAATGCATCATTGCCTTTGAAATTAGGGGTGGCATTTAATTAATCGGGACTTCCGTTACCGGAAGAAAACGGACTTTTGCCCAAAATAGAAATCACCTGACTTAACAACCTGAATGTCATGAAAAAACAAATGCTGGCCTTTCTTTTCCTTGCCCTTTCCGGCTTCCCCCTTCAAGCCCAGAACACTTCAGCGAATGAACAGGCGGTACCCGCCGGCGCTCCTATCCCCCAGTGGCTGCTCGACGACTGGGCCGCCCGAACGGAAGGCACGGGAACCTGGATTACCGACAACAGTGCCTACAAAGCCGGGCATGAACCCTTCGACGCCTACGGCCTGCAGTGGGAGTACGGCCTGGGCAAAAAACACCTGAAAGGCCGGCTCTACTGCATCCGGGATGGAAAAGATATTGGCGCCGCCTGGCAGTTCCTGGAATTCTGGGATCCCGCAGCCCGCGAGGCGCGCATCGTGCAAATCGGCAGCGACGGCACGGTAGGCCAGGGCCGGATTTGGCGGCTGGACGACGGCAGCGTCAAAGAGCGGCAACTGTTTTCCAGCCCCGGCGGCGGTGCCTTCGAAAGCGGGCACCACAGCTGGATGGAAGGCGGGGCGCACCACACTCAGTCGTTCACTATCGAAGATGGGGAATGGCTGAAGCGGCGGTATTACATCTGGAAATTGATCCAAAATCAGGAAAATAAATAGCAATGCCGGAAGCGTGGCCGGCGCTTTCGTCCCGAAATCCTGACTTGTTTATTCGCCCGGACGACAGAAGTGCCCCCGGGCCGGACAAAATTATTGGGCAGAAACAGAGAAGTTCATATCTTCCGGAAAAAACAAGTAATCAATGGATAATGCCACAAAAACGATGATCGCCAACCTGGAAAAGAACACCGGCAAACCTCTGTCGGAATGGGTGGCGATTGTGAAGTCTTCCGGCCTGGCCAAACACGGCGAGATCATCAAATTTCTGAAAACCGAACACGGTTTCACCCACGGCTTCGCCAACCTGGTCGCCCATGAGGCCAAAGGCTCCGCTGCTGTCAACCTGGCCGAAACAATGGACCTGGTCGCAGAGCAGTACAAAGGCAGGGAAAACCTCCGGCCGATTTACGACAAGCTGATGAAGGAGGTGGGAAAATTCGGCAAGGACGTGGAGATCGCCCCGAAAAAAGCCTATGTCAGCCTGCGCCGCAGCAAGCAGTTCGCCATCCTGCAGCCCTCCACCAAAACCCGCCTCGACATCGGGCTGAACCTCAAAGATGCAGAACCAGTGGGCAGGCTGGAAGCCGCCGGCAACTGGAACAGCATGTGCTCGCACCGCATCCGCATTACGGATATTGCAGAGGCTGATGCGGAGGTGGTGAAATGGCTGAAGATGGCGTATGAGAACTCCTGAATTACGAAAAAATCCAACCATTTTTCACCCGATAAACTCATGCTGATGAAAAAACTGGCCAAACTCTTTCCTTTGCTCTTCTTTTTATGCTCGTCCCCCGCTTTATTTACCCAATCCCAACTCACAGAGCACACCCTCCGGCTTGACGATCCCGCCAATATGCCCGAAGCGGGCATCGGCGACCTGGCCTGGCTCGCCGGCCGCTGGCTGGGCGAGGGCTTTGGCGGCACCCTGGAAGAAAACTGGAACCCGCCCATGGGCGGCGCTATGGTGGCCACCTTCCGGCTCGTCGAAGAGGGCAAGGCCCATTTTTATGAAATCTGCCTGATCCAACCCGAAGGCCAGTCCCTGGTGTATAAGGTAAAACACTTTAACCCGGACCTGACGGGCTGGGAGGAAAAGGGCGAGTACGTCACCTTCCCGCTGGTGAAACTGGAACCTAATACCGCTTACTTCAACGGCCTGACCATTCAACTGGACGGCAACACCATCACCCAATACCTGGCCATGGAGCAGAAGGACGGCAGCCACAAGGAAGCCACCCTCGTTTTCCGCCGGGCTTCGGCAACAGCCACCCCAGAGTCGCAGGAGGTCCTGTCGCAATTCCGGTGGCCCGGCAAAAAGATCCCCCTCATGCTGCTCGGCACCTACCACATGAGCAACCCCGGCGCCGACCAGTTCAACCTGGAATCCGACGACGTGCTGGCGCCCAAGCGGCAGGCGGAGATCGAAGCCGTCGTGAAACGGCTGACGGCGTTTAAGCCGACCAGGATAGCCATCGAGGCGCCGTTCGGCGACAGCGCCACGGTATCCCGCTACCGGGAATATCTGGCCGGCAAGTACGAACTGCGCCGCAGCGAAGAGGAACAGATCGGCTTCCGCCTGGCCAAAATGCTGGGCCACGAAACCATCTATCCCATCGACGTACAAGGGAGGTTTGACCAGGCAGCTTTAGAGGAAGTCGTTGCCGCCAACCCTGCCGGGCATGGCCCCCGTTTGGCCGAACTCGACCAGATGGGCAAGGCTGCCATCGCGCAGATGGGGCGATGGCTGAAAGAAGGCACCATTGCCGATATGCTCTACGAGATGAACCGCCCGGAATTCCTGGACCTGAACTACCAGCTTTACGTCCGCTTTTTCCTGCCTACTGTGGAGGGCGGCAACTACGCCGGGGCCGACCTGGTCGCCGACTGGCACCACCGCAACCTGCGCATCATGAGCAACCTGCACCAGCTTGGCCTGACGCCGGAAGACCGGGTGCTGATCATTTACGGGCAGGGGCATGTGCCCCTCTTCCAGCAGATCGCGGAGGATTCGCCCTACTTTGAAGTGGTGAGCGTGTTGCCGTATTTGCGGTAGGGTTTTGGGAGACTTGACAAGTTTTCGAAACTTGTCAAGTCTGCAACGGAAAGTTATTGGTCGTGTGCTGTTAAACATCCGGCCCCGGCTACTGCCCGATCACCACCTTCCCGTTCCCAATTAGCCTTCCGGCCTCTGTGACGGTAAAGAAGTACAATCCTCCCGGCAAATCTCCCCGGCGGAACTCCAGCCCGGAACCCCGGAAGGCGTCCTTCCTCACCTGCCGCCCCTGTCGGTCGTACAGCAGAAACAACCCTTGCTTGACCTCCATGCCTCTCAGCACGATTGTGCTCACCTCCCGGAACGGGTTGGGATAAGCTTCGATCTGCACGCCCTCCGGCAGGCCTTCCTCCCGGATATCGCTGATGATGAAGTTTTCCCCCAGGGTGGTCACGGTGGTATTGGTGATCACCGGCTCGTTGAAGTCAAAGTAAATGCCGGCTTCATTCCGGATGATGCTGCCCAGCTCAGCATCCGCCACATGGCGGGCGGAAAACTTGACGAAGCCCTGGGACGCTTCCAGGTTGGTGGTGCTGTCGGGCAGCAGGATGTCGTCGAAGCGGAATTCCAGGATGCCGCCGCCGTAGATGCGGTAGCTGTAGCCGTGGCTGGAGGCGCCGGGGCGGATGCTCTTCACGTCCAGCAATTCGGAAAGGGTATCGCGGATGATTACGGTGAAGGCGGTGTCAGTGCCGGTATTCTGGAAGCGGAGCAGGTATTCCAGCTCGGTGCCGGGCCGGACGAAGTTGTCCTCCCCATAACCCTTCGGAAACACTTGCTTATCGTTGGGGTCGTAGGCGCCGACGTTCTCCCGGCAGTCAATATCAGTGAAGGGGCCGCTGTCGTTGTTGGAGAAGATCGTCACGAATCCGGGGTTGACGCCGTTGCAGCCTTCCAGGGCGGCGCTGGCGTAGGGGCTGCCCAATAAATCGGGGAAGCCCTGGGCCTGCTCCGCCTCCAGTCGGTAGGTGGCGTTGCCGGCAATGGGGATGCCGACCTGGCGGATGCCGCCCCCTCCCAGCTGGAAGTCCCCTTCCATGAGCATGATATTGTCTTCAGTGACGATGTAGCGCTGCGGCGCGTCCATATCTGCCCCCCGGTTTTCGATAAGGAACTGCACGGAGTCGCCGGCGCACTGCCCGGAAACCTGGAGGACGGGCCCGGGCCAGATGGTGTCGAGGCAGGTGCTGTCGGGGAAGATATGGGCTTCGGTGCAGTGGGTTTGCCCCAGCACGGCGTCGCAGCTCACGTCGACATTAATCGTAAAGCTTCCGCACTGGTTGGGGTTGACGATGCCGAGATCAAAAGTATAGGTTTGGCCGTCCTGCTGGGAAAAGGGGATTGAACTGCTGTTGTACGCCAGGAAGGGGTCGAGGGTGACTTCAACGGAGGCGTCCACGGCAGGCGTGGTGCCGTTGTTGCAATACTGCACGGTGTAGGCAGAAGAAAAGCAACGCCGAAGGAGGCTGGTGGAGATGTCCACCGTCATGAGCGGGCAGCTCACGTCTGCCTGTTGGGGCAGGCCCAGCGTTTCGCTGCTGAAGGGTGCCGGCAGGCTGACGGGATAGCTGGGCTGGCAGGACATCCAGTAGGGCGAAACCGGGGAGATGGTGACTTCATAATTGCCGGTGTCGAGCAACATCTCGTACCGGCCGTCGGGCCCGGAAGTGGCATAGAAGCTCTGCCCGCTTTTGGCAGCGGTGACGAGCCAGCCTTCCAGGGGTGTTTCTCCGTTGTCGGCGCAGTCTTCGTTTTCATCGAGGAAGACGGTGCCTTCCAGGGTGCAGGTGTAGACGTATCCCTCGCTGTTGGCCTTGATGAGCAGGGCGTTCTGGTTGAAAGGCCAGTTGGCCGTATACTGAACCCTTCCGGCGATAGCAAAGCCTCCATCGGCAGTGAGTAGGAGGGCTTCGTCGTTGTTGTCGAGCCCATAGGGGATTTCCCGTTGCCAGAGGACAACCTCGGCTTCGGCATCCAATTTGGTTAAGGTGATGAGAAATTCGAATTCATTGGGCCCCCTTACTTTTCGCCCTGCAATGGCCAGCTCGCCCTGGGGCGTAATCTGGATATCGTGCAGGACATCGTCTCCAGGGCCAGGCTTTTCCCAGTTCATACTGCCATCGGCATTCAGTTTGATGATACTGGACACGGTGCCCGCGAGATAAGAATTTCGGGAAGAGGTGAAGTAAAAGCTGCCGTCGGTTGCCCGGGCGGCGCCGAATATTTGGTTGACATTGTTTATGGGATGTACGTCGAAATCCACGGCATTGCCCTGTTCGTCGACCTGGAGAAGGAAGAGGAAAGTTGGATAGGGGAAGATGGCCGGGTCAATGCTTGTCACAGAACCGGCTATGGCGTATCCTCCTGCCGGCAAAGGCATTAAATCTGCAACCTGATAACTCAGCGTATCCTCTCCGTAGGTTTGTCTCCACTGCTCGTTGCCATCGCCGTCAGTTTTGACCATAAAAATGTTGTTGTAGCCGTTGCCGGAAGTTTCCCCCACAGCCAGCAGTCCGCCGTCCGGCATTTCGGCCACCTGTCTGCCAATATTGTATTCCAGAGAGTCGGTGAGGCCGGGGTAATCCACGAAAAACTCCCGCTGCCAGAGGATGTTGCCATTGGCGCCGGCCTTGGCCAGCAGCAGGGCAGGGTTGTCGTCGAAATTGGGAGGCTGGCGCTGGCCGGTGATAGCGAAACCACCGTCGGAGGTCAGGGTAATGTCGGTGCCGTAGCCGAATTCCACATTTGAAAAAACGGTATGCCAGAGCGTGTTGCCGTCCGCGTCGGTGCGCCAGATGTGCGGGTTGGCGCCTGCCCATTGGCCGGTGACGGCAAAACCGCCGTCCGGGGTTTGCGCTACCGAATAGCCGGACGTTCCGTCCTGGTTGCCGTGGTCCTTTATCCAGCCCTGGGCCGTTGCGTTCAGGCCGAGCGCCAATGTGAGGATCAATGTTAGTAGTCCGTTCCTTTTCATATTCACAGGTGTTGTTTGTTTCTTTTTTAGAATAAACCAATACGATACAAAAGTGGGTTTTAATGTGCATCGGGGAAAAGACAAAAATTGGATTTTATCAGGAGACAGAAAGTTTAAATACCTATTATTAGGCTTTTTAAACATGATTTGTCAAAAAAATGAAAGGCAGTACTTTGCTACAATTGCTGGAGTCAATGTCTGTTTACCGACGCAACCGCCTGCGCAAGTTCCTCCTGTCGCCGTATCACAACCAGCGGGAGGACGTGTCAGCGCTGTTTGAACACATCGACCGGCATCTCGGCAGCGATTGGGTGCCCCTGGCGAAAGAGCCCGCTTTTCTGGCGGTTTATCCCGGGCGGCCTTTTGACGAACAGCAGCTCCGCTACCTGATGAGTTTCCTGCTCAAGGCCATCGAGCAGTTCCTGGTGGTGGAACAACTGAACGAGGATGAGATACTGGCGCAGCGCCTGTTGCTGAAGGCGTACCGGGAATCCGCCGGGCCCAAGAGCTTCCAGAAGGCCCTGCGCCGCGCCCGGCAGCTGGAGGATAAGGCCGAACGGGCAGAGCTGTTTTATCACCACCGGTTTGCCGTAGAGCGGGAGGAATACCTCTTCCGGGCCGGCCGCCAGCGGGACGCTCCCAGCCAGCTGCCCCGCCTCAACGCTGCTCTGGACGAGGCCTTCCTCGTCAGCCGCCTCAAGCAGGGCTGCCTGCTGTCGGCCCATCAGGCCGTCTTCCGGGAAGAGGAGGAGGGCGCCGGCCTGCTGCCCCTGCTGATGAGCTACCTGGAAGGCAGCACCCACCTGGCCAACCCCTTGTTGGCGGCCTATTATTATTACCTCAAAGCGGTAGAAGCCCCGGAGGAAGTAGCGTACTATCAGGCACTAAAAGAATTGATCCTGCCCGAATCCCTTCCTCCCGAAGAGCGGCGCCCTCTGTTCCTGCTGGCCATAAACTACGGAATTCGCCAGTTCAACGACGGGCAGGAAACCTACCTGAAGGAGCTGTTCGAGCTGTACCGCACCGGCCTGGCGGAGGAACTGCTGCTGCCGGAAGGCCGCCTCAGCCGCTTCGCCTTCAAAAACATCGCCGCCATCGCCCTGCGCCTCCGGCAGTTCGAATGGGCGGAGGGCTTTATTAAAGAATACCAGCAATACCTGTCGCCCCGCCACCGCGAGAACTATGTCCACTTCTGCCTGTCCAAACTGCGTTTCGAACAGGGCCAACTCGGCCAGGCTATGGACCGCCTGCGGCAGGTGGAATACGAAGACCTCTTCCTTAGCATCGACGCCAAGGTCATGCTGATGAAGATTTACTGCGAACTGCGGGAATACGACGCCCTCGACTCCTTCCTGCGCAGCTTCGAGCGCTTCCTCCGCCGCCACCGGGAACTGACCTACCACCGGGAGAATTACTTCAACGTGATCTACTTCACCCGCAAACTGTTGGAGGTGAATCCCTACGACAAGGAGGCGCGCGCCGCCCTGCGCCGGGAAGTGGAGGCAACGCCGACGCTGACGGAAAGAGCGTGGCTGCTGGAGCGGGTGTGAGGGGGGAAGGGAGAGGGGGAGAAGGGGTGAACGGTTGCTAAAAGTGGTTGCCTCATGACAAAATAAGATTTGAGATGTCCAAATAATGGATATAAGCTGTTATTTTTGTGTCTTTCAACTTTGGACGACGCTCTGCTCAACGCGAACACAAAACGATTCAAACCTATTTCCAAATTCATCATTGAAGAAATACAGCAAACAGTAAAATCATGAGGTTATTCATTACGCTTACCTTCTTCCTCCTGTGCTTGATTCCCGCTGTGGCTCAGCAAAATTTCTGGGTTGACGTCGATCCGCTTTCCTACACGGAGACAGAAGCCCGGCAGCAACATTTCCAGGTTAACAACTACCGGGCTCTTGCCCTGGATCTGGAAGGGCTTAAGGGCAGGTTGCAAGCTGCTCCTATGGAATTCACGCCCGAAGCTGCTGCTCCGATCCGGCTGCTTATGCCTATGCCGGACGGTACCGCCAGAGCCTTCGAAGTCCTGGAATCGCCGGTAATGGCGCCGGGGCTGGCCGCCCGTTATCCTTCCATCAGGACGTACAAAGGCTGGAACCCGGCCGACCCGCGCGAGACCATCCGCTTCGGCTACAGCCCCAAAGGCTTCTACGGCACGCTGCTCACTGCGCAGGGCGCCGTATACATCGACACCCGGACCAGGGGCGAGAACCCCCTGTATATGTCTTACTTCGTCAAGGACAACCCCAATCCGGAGTTGTGGAGTTCGTTCGAATGCGGAACCGAACACGAGGAGGCAGCGCCCGGCGACGTTTACGAAGGAGATGTAGTCGAGACCCGCAATCCGACGGGGCAAATTACCCTGCGTACCTTCAAGCTGGCACTGGCCTGCACCGGCGAGTATTCCCAGTACCACGGCGGGACTAAAGAGCTGGTGATGGCGGAATTGGTCAGGGTGGTCAACCGCCTGACTCAGATTTTCGAACGCGACCTGGCCATCCGGGCAGAGCTGATCGATAACAACGACGACATCATCTTCCTGAACGGGGCGACCGACAACCTGAGCAACGGCGAGACGGGCCTTCTCCTGGCCGAAAACGGCCCGGTCATCAACCCGATCGTCGGGATCAACAGTTACGACTACGGGCATGTCCTGAACATTCACAATACCGGTTCTTATGGGGTAGCCCTGCTTGCCAGCGTCTGCCAGGTGGAAATAAAAGCAGCAGGCGTATCCGGCTTTTCCGCTCCGGAAGGCGATCCCTTTGTCATTTCCATCGTCGCTCATGAAATGGGGCACCAGTTTGGGGCAAACCACACAATGAGCAGTTGCCACAATATCAGCTCCGGGACGGCCTTCGAGCCGGGCAGCGGCAGCACCATCCTCTCCTATGCCGGCATTTGCGGCGGCGGCAACAACGTGCAGTTTTTTACGAGCGATTACTTCCATGTGGCCTCCCTGCAGGAAATCTTCAACTACACCCGCAACGCCACCGGCAACACCTGCCCGGAAAAAACGCTGACTACCAATACCGAACCCGCAGTAACCATCCCGCTCCAAGGCGGCTTTTTCATCCCTACCGGCACACCCTTTGAACTGGTGGCCGAGGCCACCGACGCCGAGGGTGACGCCCTGACCTACTGCTGGGAACAATACGACCTGGGCCCGCTCAACACCGGCCTGGGCACGCCGGAAGGCGACGCGCCTTCGTTCCGCTCCTTCCCGCCGACGGAGGACCCCATGCGGGTATTCCCCAAGCTGGAGAAAATACTGGACAATAATTACGACAAAACGGAAGTGCTGCCTACTTACGGCCGCAACCTGACCTTCCGCTGCACGGTGCGGGACAACAACCCGCAGGGCGGCGCTGCCGTATGGTCGCAAATCCGGTTTCACGTCGACAGTACCTCCGGCCCCTTCGAAGTGCTGGCGCCGAATACTTTCGCCGACCTCTGGATCGTGGGCGCCAATACCGAAATACGCTGGGACGTTGCCAATACCACCAATGATATCGTCGGCTGTCAGAGCGTCAACATCAAGCTTTCGCTGGATGGCGGCTACACCTATCCCATCACCCTGCTGGAAAATACCGAAAACGACGGCTCCGCCTTCATCACCGTGCCGGACGCGGAAACCACCCAGGCCCGGGTACGCATCGAAGCGGCCAACAGCATCTTCTTTGATGTATCCAACCAGAACTTTGTCATCGAAGCGGCCACCGAGCCGGGTTATGCGCTGAACCTTTCGCCTAACGATATTGCCCCCCACTGCCTTCTTGACCCGGCTGTCATTGAAATCCAGACGGTTTCCATCCTGGGTTTTGACGAACCCATCAGCCTCGAACTGATCGGCGACCTGCCGGACGGCGCCTCTTACAGCTTCTCCCAAAACCCGGTCAACCCTTCGGAAAGCACGACATTGACGATTACTTTTGAAAACTTCTTTGAAGAAACCCTTGATCTCCAGGTTCAGGCCGTTACGGCCAGCCTGGATACGGCCTACCGGCAGCTGCAACTCACGACGGTCAGCAATGATTTTTCTTCTATGGCTTTGGTAGAGCCGGCGGACGGGCGGGACGATATCCAGTTGCAAACCGGCTTCTCCTGGTTGGGGACGGAAGATGCTAACAGCTATGATTTCGAGCTGTCGACCAACGCCACTTTCACCGGCCCCCTGGTGGAATCAGCTTATGGCCTGACCACAACCGAATATTACCCGGAAAACTTCTTCGACAACAACCAGCGTTTCTTCTGGCGGGTGCGCCCGGTCAACGAATGCGGCCCCGGCCCCTGGCTGACGCCCTTTGTGTTCCAGACCATTTCGGTCGACTGTGCCGACAGCGGCATTGCCAGCGACCTGCCCGTCAACCTGCCCAACCAGGCTACCACCCGGACCTCCTCCGTGTTCGTCAACACCGATGGCACCATCAGCGACCTGAACGTCAAAAACCTGGAGGTCGAATTCAACCCGGTGCGCAGCCTCCGGATTACGCTGGTCAGCCCTGCCGGTACCCGGGCCATCCTCTTCAACCGCAATTGCTTTACCAATACCGGAGATATCGAACTCTCTTTTGATGACGAAGCGCCGGAGGATATCCCCTGTCCCCCCACCGGTTTTGTGCCGGCCCAGCCCGAAGAGCCGCTTTCCGTTTTTGACGGGGAAAGCAGCCTCGGACAGTGGACGCTGGAGGTGCGCATCGTGGAAACCGGATTCGGGGTTGGAACGGTCAAGAACTGGCAGCTGGAGTTCTGCGCCGCCGCCCCCACCACTCCGCCGATCCTGCTCACCAATGAAGTGCTGCGCGTACCGCCGGGGCAGGCCAATACCATCACGGATAATTTCCTGAAGGCGGAAGACGATGCGGCCGGCCCGGACCAGCTGACCTTCACCTTGCTGCAGCCGCCCGCCCACGGCCAGCTCTACCGCTGGAGCATGGATGAGGTGCTGGCTACCGGTTCCCTGTTCACCCAGTCTACCATCAACACGTTCAACCTGGTCTACGTACACGACGGCAGCGATACGCAGGAAGACCACTTTACCTTCATCGTCGACGACGGGCAGGGCGGTTTCATTCCTACCCAAACCTTCAACATCGTGATCGACGAGAATGCCGTGGTCAGTACCGGGGAGGCAACGCCTGCCAATTCCATTCGCCTGTTCCCCAACCCGGCGCAGGACCAGGTAACCATTGGCTTCCAGCGGGCCATCGGCGGCGAAACAGTGGTGCAACTGCTCACCCTGCAGGGGCAGGCGGTGCAGCAGCGCCGCTTCCCGGAGGCCGGGCGGCAGCAACTGCAGCTCAACACCGCCGGGCTGCCGGCCGGCATCTACTTCGTGAATGTGCAGACGGAAGAGGGCATTTTCACCGAAAAGCTGGTCATCCAGCGGTAAGTGGTTTGCACAAAAAAAGAGAGGCGCTCCTGGCAGGCTCAGGGGGCCTCTCTTTTTTTGTGCGCCGTTTCAAATACCCCGCTTGTTGCCATAGATCAGAATATGCAGGCGGCTGGTAAACCAAAAGCCATGTTGTTTGCAAACCTCCACCAGCCATTGCTGTTTCTCTGCCAGGCTGCTTGCTGTAGTGCCTTCGGGCATGAGATAAATTTTTTCAGCGGGGATGGCGTAGCGTTCAGCAAGTTCCAGCACCTCCTCCAGGTCCTGTGGTTCGGCGACGACGAACTTAAAAACGGCCTTGGGGCTTCGGGCAAAGAAGCGGTAAGCTTTGGGTTTCTCCCGCAGCTTTTGCGGGTTGCTGGAGTTGGCCAGCTTGGGGGAAACGTTGTACTGGTTGATGCGGGCGTCGAAGGCAGGTTCGGGAAGCAGCGTTCCGTTGGTCTCTGTTTCAAACCAGTATGCTTCGCCCAGGGCTTCCATCAGGGCCAAAAGCCCTTCCTGCTGCATCATCGGCTCCCCGCCGGTGAGGACGGCGTTGCGACAGGGGTACTGCCGGGCCATCTCCGCCACTTCCTCCACGGAAAGCTCTGCCACTACCTCCTTGATGTCGTATTTTTCGTAGCCCGGTTCCCCGTCCCGAACGTGGGCGAAGCGGGTGCCTTTCCAGTTCCAGGTGTAGTCCGTATCGCACCAGATGCAATGCAGGTTGCAGAGAGCGGTGCGGATGAAGATGCTGGGCTGGCCCAGGTTTTTGCCCTCGCCCTGGATGCTGTAGAAGATTTCGGGGCGGCCGTCGGGGCAGGCTATTTTGAGTCGTGTATTGGTGTATTGGTGCATTGGTGGTTGGGAGTGTGTAAATGTGTAAATGTGTAAACGTGTAAACGTGTAAATGTGTAAATGTGTAAATGTGTAAATGGGAGGGATGGGCGGATTAGTTTTTGTTTAAATGCCTGGACAGAAATACTTTGACAGACATGGAATTAAAGGAAATACATTTCAAGCCCGGGTTTGTGAGTATTTCCAGGTATTTCAATGTATTTCCACGTATTTCCACGTATTTCACTATTTCACTCCAGGTACTTACGCTTTGCCCTTATTCTCCTCCCCCTCTCATCCAAACATCGCGCTGCGGGAACGGGATGGTGACGCCGTTTTTCCGGAAGGCCTGGTCGATCTCGAACCGGATGTCGCTTTTCACGTCTTCGATCCGGAGGAACTCATGCGACCAGAAGTGGATTTGGAAATCCAGGGAGGAATCTCCAAAGTTGACAAACCGGACAAAAGGCGGAGGATGCCGCAGTACGAAAGCATTTTCCCGGGCCACATTGAGCAGGATTTTTTTGACCAGATCGGTATCGGAGCCATAGGCGACGCCCACTGCCACGTAGAAGCGCGCCTTTTTGTCGTTGAGGCTCCAGTTGACCACCTTGTCGATGATGAGTTTGGAGTTGGGGACGATCACGGTGATGTTGTCGCGGGTTTCTACCAGCGAAGTGCGTACGCCGATGCGCCGCACCGTGCCCACCAGGCCGTCGATCTCGACGACATCTCCCACCTCTATCCTCCTTTCGAACAGCATGATGATGCCCGAGAAGAGATCCTTGAACGTTTCCTGAAGGCCCAGGCCGATGCCGACCAGCAGGGCAGCGGCCCCGCCCCAGAGCACCGTCAGGGAGAATCCCAGCGCTTCCAGGGCCATCAGGATGGCAATGACGTAAACAAAGTACTGCAGCAGTTGGTTGATGGCGTACTGGGAGCCGACGTTGATATTTTTGCTCTTGTAGTAGTTTTTGAGGATCAGCTGGATCATCACCCAGCTGATGAGGCGGGCGACCAGCAGGATGAATACGGCATTGAGGATATTAACCAGGGTGAAGGGAGTTCCCTCATCCTGCCCTTTGGCAGGTGGGTAAGTAAAAAACTCCGGATTGATCTCAAAAGCCTGGACAATAAACAGCAGGGCCAGCACGTAAACGACATATTGCACCGTGCGGTTGGCGTGCCTCTTGGAGTCCTTCTGGTACTGATCCAGTTCGATAACCCGGTCTTCTTTCTGTTCGTAATAGCTGTGGATGAGTATTTTGGAGATTACCAGGTCGAGCAGGCGGGCCAGTTGCCAGATGATCAGGGCCTGCAGGATGGTGGAAATCTTGAGATTGGGCGCCGTTTCCCGGGTCGTCTCGATCAGCAGGCGGTCGAATTTAAAGATGAACAGCAGCCCCAGAAGAGCGGAAAGCATGAAAAAAGTGGCCAGGATAGACCGCATCTTCCGGCGGTCGTTTTTTTCGACCTCCACTTTTTCAAAAAGCCGGGGCGACAGCCGAAAGGTGATCAGCCAGTAGGCCAGGAACAACCCGGCAAGCAGGAGCGAGCCGGCGGCAACCTGCCACACGGTGATTACCTTTCCCAGGATACTGAACAGTTCGGTGTTGAAAAAATCGCCCATAGGCCTCAAAATAAATGGTTTCCCAGGTAAAAACAGGAGAAGAAAGCTTATTTTTTTCCGAAGCGGGTAAATAGAGAAAAAGACATTATTCAAATAATTGTACTTTTAAACTGCCACGAAAGCACCAAAATTTATCCGGCTGGATAGACGGACACTAAATCCGCACAAAATTTTGGTGGAATATTGGTGTTTCAGTGGCAGGAGTAAGCCTATAAGCAGATGTAATACCCCCTCCTAATGACTTAACCTAAACACTATGAAAATCTTTCAGGGGCAACTCGTTGACCTGCACACCCGCGACATATACCCGGCGGAAGTCCGCGTAGAGCACGGCCGCATCGCCGGCATCCGCCGTCTCGAAAAGGCCGAAGGGTTATTTATCCTGCCCGGCTTTGTCGACGCCCACGTGCATATTGAAAGTTCCATGCTCGTGCCGTCGGAATTTGCCCGCCTGGCGGTTGTCCACGGCACGGTGGCCACCGTCTCCGACCCCCACGAGATCGCCAACGTGCTGGGGGCGGCCGGCGTGCATTACATGATCGAAAACGGCCGGCGGGTACCTTTCAAGTTCAACTTCGGGGCGCCCTCCTGTGTGCCGGCCACGGCCTTTGAGACCGCCGGCGCCGCCATCGATGCCGAAGGGGTGGCCGAGCTGCTCCGGATGCCGGAGGTCAGATACCTGGCTGAGATGATGAACTACCCCGGCGTCCTGCACCAGGATCCCGAAGTGATGGCCAAGCTGGCGGCCGCCCAACGGCTGGGCAAGCCCGTCGACGGCCACGCTCCGGGCCTTAGGGGAGAAGAGGCCCGGCGCTATTTCCAGGCGGGCATCAGCACCGACCACGAGTGTTTCGCCTACGAGGAAGGCCTGGAAAAGCTGCAAATGGGCGTCAGGGTGATCATCCGGGAGGGCAGCGCCGCCCGGAACTTCGATGCCCTCATCGGGTTGCTTCCCCAATTTCCCGATCAGGTCATGTTCTGCTCCGACGACAAGCACCCGGACGGCCTCATCCTCGGGCACATCAACCAACTGGCGGCGCGGGCGGTGGCTGCCGGCTGCAACCTGTTCGACGTGCTGCGGGCTGCCTGCCTCAACCCCGTTGAGCACTACGGCCTCGATGTCGGACAGCTTCGGCCGGGCGACCCTGCCGACTTCATCCTGGTGGAAAGCCTGGAATCCTTCCATGTCCGGGCCACTTATATCGACGGCACTCTCGTCGCCGAAGACGGCCGCAGCCGGATCGAAAGGGTGGAGGCCCGGGTGGTCAACAACTTCAATGCCTCCCCAAAACAGCCGGAAGAATTCCAACTGCCGGCAGAGGGGCCGCAGATAAAGGTGATCCGCGCCCTGGACGGGGAGATCGTCACCGAAAGCTTCACCGCCGAAGCGAAAGTGGAAAACGGGCAGGCCGTCTCCGACCCAGCCCGGGATATCCTCAAGATGGCCGTCGTCAACCGTTATGCGGACGCCGCGCCCGCCCTGGGCTTCATCAATGGCTTCGGGCTGAAGGAAGGCGCCATCGCGTCCTGCGTGGGGCACGACTCGCACAACATCATCGCCGTCGGGGCCGACGAGGCGTCCATCTGCCGGGCGGTCAACCTGATCATCGCCAACAAAGGAGGCATCGCAGCCGTTGCCCGGGCCGGGGAGCATGTCCTGCCCCTGCCGGTGGCCGGCATTCTCACCAACGCCGACGGATATGAGGTGGCCCGGGCGTATAAAGAGATTGACGCTTTCGCCAAACAACAACAAGGCTGTACCCTTGGGGCGCCCTTTATGGCGTTGTCGTTCATGGCTCTGCTGGTTATCCCCAGCCTCAAGCTCGGCGACAAAGGGTTGTTCGATGGCCGGGCTTTTCGCTTTACGCCCTTGTTTGTGGGGGGGTGAGGAGGGGGGCGGTTTGCTTTTCGCGGTTCGCGGTTCGCTTTTCGCTGCCGGGTTCCCCAACGAACAACGGTCAACAAACAACGGCCAACCTCCGCTCCAACTTGGCACAGAATAACTATCTTTGCGGCCGGAACCCTTGTTTAGAAAAACTTTTATCTCAATCGCCGCTCATGCCCAGACTGCTGGCTCAGGTAATATCCTTCATTTTTCACCCGCTGCTGATCGTGACCTACATGCTGGTCCTGCTGCTGCTGGTCAACCCGTACCTCTTTGGCGTCAGCAGTATTGGCGACAGGGCCAGCAAGCTGCTGATCCTGCAGGTCTTCCTTTCTACCTTTTTCATTCCCGGCGTGGCGGTGGCCATGCTGCGGTTCACCGGCATGATCCAGTCGTTTGAAATGAAGAGCCGGCAGGAGCGCATCGGCCCGTACATCATTACGGGTATATTTTATTTGTGGATGTTTCGCAATTTCCTGGACAACCCTTCCGTCCCGACTGCCTTCACCTGTTTTTTGCTGGGGGCCACCATAGGGTTGTTCTTTGCCTTTTTCGTCAACATCTTTTCCCGGATCAGCGCGCACGCCGTGGGCGTTGGCGGGTTGCTGGGCATGGTAGTCATTACCATGCTGTTGTTCAGTTACGACACCTTCACGGTAATGTCGCCGCGCGGAGCGCTGGAAGTGAGCATGAGCACCATACTGCTGCTCGCCATCCTGATCGCGGGCCTGGTGGGCACGGCGCGCCTGGCCCTGCAGGCCCATGAACCTATGGACCTCTACGGCGGTTACCTGGTGGGGTTTGCCTCGCAGTTTATGGCGTTGCGGTTTTTGTTTTAAAGCTGCCTAACCAAAATATAAAATGGAAAAACGAGCAATCATTGTGGGCGCCGGGCTGGTCGGTTCCCTTTGGGCCGTCCTGCTGGCCAAGCGCGGTTATGCCGTGGATGTGTACGAACTGCGGGAAGACCCCCGCCAGGCGGGTTTCATCGGAGGCCGGTCTATCAACCTGGCGATGAGTACCCGGGGCTGGAGAGCGCTGGAGAAAGCCGGGATAGAAAATAAAATCCGCGAGGTGGCCATCCCCATGAAGGGCCGCATGATGCACGATGAGGCGGGCCAGCTGGCTTTCCAGCCTTACGGCAAAGAAGGGCAGGCCATCTATTCCGTCTCCCGCGGCGGCCTGAACATCGAGCTCATCCGGATTGCCGATCAATATGAGAACCTGCGGTTCCACTTTGCCCATAAATGCCTCGGGGTGGACCTGCGGTCCAATACCGCCCATTTTGAACACGCCGCCGACGGACGTCGGGTATCCGTGGAAGCGCCCCTTATCTTTGGGACAGACGGCGCCTTTTCAGCCGTGCGCCGCAGCTTTATGAAGCTGCCCCGGTTCAATTATTCCCAGCAATACCTGGAGTACGGGTATAAAGAACTGCACATCCCGCCGCTGCCCGGCGGCGAACACGCCATCGACAAAAATGCCCTGCACATCTGGCCGCGGGGACAGTTCATGATGATCGCCCTGCCCAATATCGACGGCAGCTTTACCGGCACCCTTTTCCTGCCCTTTGAAGGCCGGGCCAACAGCTTCGGACAGCTCCAAACCGATGAGCAGATCCTGGCCTTCTTTGAGAAGCATTTTCCGGACAGCATCCCCCTCATTCCGGGGCTGCTGGAAGATTTCCGCACCAACCCCACGGCCGCCCTGGCCACCATCCGTTGCTTCCCCTGGTGTTACGAAGATAAAGTCCTGCTGATCGGCGACGCCTCCCACGCCATCGTGCCGTTCTACGGCCAGGGCATGAACTCCGGCTTCGAAGACTGTTCCCTGCTGGACGAGCTGATGGAAACCTACAAGGACAACTGGGATAAGATCATTGAGGTGTTCAACCAGGAGCGCCCCCGGGACGCCAACGCCATCGCCGACCTGGCCCTGCGCAACTTCGTGGAAATGCGCGACCGGGTGGCCGACCCGCGCTTCCTCCTGCGCAAAGAGATCGAGGCCTACCTGAATGAGCAATATCCTGAAGATTTCCTCCCCCTCTACTCGCAAGTGACCTTCAGCCACACTCCCTACAGCCGCGCCCTGAAGGAAGGCCTTGCCCAGGACGAGCTCTTCGACCGCATCCTGGCCATTGAAGGCATCGAAGCGAACTGGCGCGAAAACGGGGAACTGGGAGAGGTATTCCGGGAATGGATCAGGGAGCGGAGGGGGTGAGGGGAAGCTTGCCCGGAAGAGCGATAGCGAAGACGGGTGGGAAGTGGGAAGTGGGAGTCGGAAGTCGGAAGTTTGCCTGCCTGCGGGCAATGAAAACATTAACTACCCGGCTGCCTCCGTTTCTGCAAGGTAATGACCAGCACCCCCGAAATCACCAGGACAGTGCCTGCCCATTGCAGCCAGCCCAGCCGTTCGCCCAGGAAAAAATAGGCCAGCACGATGGTGGATATCGGGCCGACGCTGCCGATGATCGAAGCGTTGCCGGAGCCAATGAGGCGGATGCCTTCGGACAGTACAAAGGAAGGAATAACCGTGGCAATCAGGGCCATCAGCGCTGCCAGGCCATAGACCTCGGGAGGGAAACCGAAGAGCTGCCAGCGGTAGGCGATGCCGTGGTGCGCCAGCACCGCCGCCGCCGCGGCTGTCATAGCCAGGGAGGTGAACCGCAGCGTGCCGATGCGGGGCAGGAGCCGCCCGCTGCCGACGATATAGGCAGCATAGGCCAGCGCGCCGGAAAAGATCAGGGCGGCGCCGAGGACGAAGTTCTGGCCGCCGTTCAAATACAAACCCTCCGAAAAGGCAATGGCGATGCCCAGATAAGTGAGCAATAACGCGCCGAGCTGCCTGCGGCGGATGGGTTCCCGGTAGGCAATGGCGCCGATCAGCAGTACCAACGTCGGGTACACGAACAGGATGAGCCGTTCCAGGCTGGCCGTGATGTATTTCAGCCCGATGAAATCGAACAGGCTGGCCAGGTAATACCCCAGGACGCCCAGCAGCAGGATGCGCAAGGCGTCCCTTCGGCCAATGGGAAGGCCCCGGTACTTCTTCTGCCGCTGGGAGAGGGAGGCTACCAACAGGAAAAAAGGCAGCGAAAACAGCATCCGCAGGGCCAGCAGGGAAATGCTGTCCACCTCGTACCGGTAGGCAAGCTTGACGATCACCGCCTTGGTGGAAAACAAAATGGCACCGGTGAATGCCAGGGCGGCGCCCAGTAGCATCCGGCGGCCGTCGATCTGTTGTTGCATTGGCCAAAGCTAAGGGAAAAGGGGATATGATTGGAGGGATAGGGGAAATGCATGGAAATATTTGGAGATGGGTGGAAATGGATTGAAATGGGTGGAAATGGGTGGAAATGGGTGGAAATGTCCCGGCACCTGTACGCTACCGGACGCTTGGGAGTGTTCAAAGTCCCGGGTTTAAAGTTCAAATTCGCCGGACTATCCGGAGCGCCCTCACCAATGCACCAATACACTAAAACCCCTGTCCGCCCGTTAATCCACCGGAGCCTCCGCCAGCTGGGTGCGCTTCACCAGTTCTCCGACGGTCAGGCCCTGGACGATGATGGAGAAGATGACGACCACATAGGTAATGGTCAGCAGGGGCGTGCGGCTCATGTGTTCGGCCAGGGAGAGGGCCAGGGCGATGGAGATGCCGCCGCGCAGGCCGCCCCAGGTCATGATCAGGTTGGTTTTGGGCACGAATTCCAGCCGTTTTTTGAACAGCTCGATCGGCCCGGCCAGGGCGAGAAAGCGGGCCAGCAGGGTGAGCGGGATGGCGCAAAGGCCGGCGATGAGGAACTCGCGTTCGAAAGGCAGGACGAGGATTTCCAGGCCGATGATCACAAACAGGATGGCGTTGAAGAGCACGTCCATCAGTTCCCAGAATTTATCGACATAAGTTTCAGTGACTTCGGACATGGAGCTGGTCCGGAAGCGCTCGTGGCCCACCATCAGGCCGGCGACGACCATGGCCAGCGGCCCGGAGAAGTGCAGATAGCTGGCCAGCAGGTAGCCGCCCATGACGATGGCCAGGGTAATCAGGACTTCCGTCTCATAGTCGTCGATGGTGCGCATCAGGTAATAGGCTACGTAGCCCAGCCCCAGCCCCAGGGCGACGCCGCCGCCCACCTCCTCCAGGAACAGCAACCCCACTTCCGACATTTCGAAGTGCCCCGCTCCGGCCTGGGCAATCTTGTAGATGGTGATGAAAACTACCACGCCGATCCCGTCGTTAAAGAGGCTCTCGCCGACGATCTTGGCCTCCAGCTTTTTGGGCGCCCCGGCTTTCTTCAGGATGCCCAGCACGGCAATCGGGTCGGTCGGGGAGATGAGCGCCCCGAAAAGCAGGCAGTGGATGAACGGCAGGCCCGCGCCCAGCAGTTGAAGTAAACCATACAACAAGCCGGCGATGAGAAAAGTAGAGGTCAGCACACCCAGGGTGGCGAACATCAAAATGGGCCAGCGCTGGGCCTGCAGCTGCCGGAAGTCGACATGCAGGGCGCCGGCGAAAAGCAGGAAGCTGAGCATCCCTTCCATGAGCAGTTCGTGAAAGTCGATCTGCCGCACCAGGCTGGATTCCCACTCCAGCAGGCTGGGCACGAACTGCCCCAGGGCCAGCACCAGCATGGAAAAGGCGATGGAGACAATCATCAGCCCGATCGTTGCCGGCAGCTTCAGGAAGCGTACGTTGATGTAGCCGAAAATGGCGGAGAGCACGGTCAGGATAGTGAGGATGGCGAAGAAGTCCATGTCGTTTTGCTTTGGTGCGGCGGCAAAGATAAGGACTGTTTGGGAAAGTGGGGATCAGGTTCGTCTTGAAACAAAAAACGCACCACTTAAAAGTGGTACGTCCTGTTTTTTCATAGTATGTCAGTGCTACCTCCTGCCCGTCGGGATACCCTCGCTGAGTTTTTCCTTGCCTTTGCTCTTCTTATCCTCAGCCTTTGCTTTGTCCTTATTCTTAGCCTTGTCTTTCGACCTGGCTTCCCCGGCGCGCTGCTGGCCATATTCCCTGCCGGACTTGCCGTCCTTGTGGCGGCCGTAGGCTTTGCCTTTGTTTGCTTTCCGGCTTTTATCCATTTCCGGCGTGCGCTCTTTGGCTTTTTCCACCTTCATGGGTTTTTCCAGCTTTTCCTGCGGCGCTGTTTCGGCCTCCTGCGCCTTGTCCGTTTTAGCCTTTTTCGGGTTTTCCATCTTTATTTCCTGTTTTTCCTGGCCCTTGCGGCTTTTTTCGGTTTGCGCCTGAGCGGCAGTGGCGAATGCAAACGTCAGGGCGGCTGCCAGACAAAGAGAAAGAATTTTTTGGATCTTCATGCGTATTGGATTTTGATTATGCTCTTTTGACCCGGGGAGGGAAGGAAAGTCACATTGGGAAGTGTTAAGGAAACCTCAAAAAATAAGTTCCTCATTGTGGCCGGTTACTCGCCGGATGGCGATTCTCTCATGTTCGAAGCTTCCTCCGCTAAACAATGGGATAAGATACAGTCGGAATATCAGGACGTCTTTCAGCAGAAGCTGGAAGAGAGCAACGTTTCCGTACAATTGAGGCTGCAGGGCATCGACGCCCTGGAAACCCACTACAGCGCCATGCCGATCCCCCCGCCGGCGGAGCTGCGCGGAAAATCTTTTGAAAAAGCTGAAAAACTCTCGCCGGGCCACTTCCGGCAGCCTGCCGCTTACGGCGACGCGGCGGTGAATGACCTGCTGGACCTGTTCGGGGTGGAGTCGATCTCCTGGAAGTCCGGCTTCGGCCGCCGCTGGATAAATGAGGTGGTGGTGAAGCAGGGCAGCCGGCGTTTTACTTACGGCACCAAAAACGAAGACCGCCTGGAAGGCTATGTGGTAGTGAACGATTTCGACCGGTCCGGCAAAGGGCTCAGCCTGGAAGGCCTCTCCCAACTCACGGATGAAGACCTGCTCTTCCCGTATCTGTTCCGGAGGCTGGTCAAACACCAGTTCCAGCGCCAGATGGAAGGATACTGGGATGCGGTGGCCAACAAAAAAAGCTATACAGCGGACCCCGAAGAACTTTTCCTCGATACGTTCTTCGACGACACCAACCCCTACATTTTCCTCATCGACGAGCGGGATTTTGTGCGGCTGGACAGCATCGTGCAGGTCACGAAGACGAGCCTGAAGATGAAGGCGCATCCGGGGAATGTGGTTTTTCTGTCGTGACCGGGAAGGGCTTATATGGTGGTGAGTGTTGATAGGCTTCAGGTGACGGCTTTTACCCGTCCGTCTAATTGTTTATCCAGAAAACCTATTCCGAACAGGAGTACCTTTTTGCCACTGGCGAGATAAGGTTCATGGTAACGGTTTTTTTCAATTTGTGCGATGGCCTGGCGGGACAGTGTTTTTACATTTTTGATGCGGCTGCCCCGGGCGAATTTGATTTCTATGATATATACCTTGTCAGGAAATTCCAGTACAGCATCAATGCGGCCCTTGCTGGTTTCTTTTTCCAGCAACAGATGAACCCCGGTAAGTCTGAGCACCATGTACGCCAATGAGTGGTAATACGCCTCTTTGGGGATGTGCAGGCGGGCAGGTATATCTGCGAGGAAACTTTGAAGGAGGGCGATGAAATCATCGGTGCGCTCTTCTCGGAGCGCATCCCGCAGGCCGAGCGCTTCAGGTTGAAGTTCGTATTCGTCTTTTCCTACAAAACCCGCCAATATGTGGCGAATAAAAGAATCCCGAACCTCTTCATTGGGGTAATTCAGGTAAAAGCGGCGGTCGAAACCTTCGTATTCTATTTTTTCAATAGACAGGTAGCCGGTTTGGAAAAGGATAGGTGCCACTGGCAGGTTGTTGATTTGGGCGGTGTTGCCTTCCAGGTCGGTGGCCTGTATACCCTCTAGTGCTTCCGGCAATTGCTTTTGCCGTTTGATAAGGCCGATCAGAAATGTCGGCGTACCGGTAGAAAACCAATAGTTGCCAAACTCCTTGTCGATAAGAAAACGGAATAAAGAAAAGGGATTGTACAGACGGTGTGCGGCATCCCAGGAGAACCCATTGTATTTCTTTCTAACGGCTTCCATCATCAATCCACGTTCCACGCCAAACTTCTGCCGGACAGCTTCCAGGTGAGGCCCGAAATTTTCCTCTAGTTCCTCTTGCGAGAACCCCACAATTTGGCTGAAATGAGCGCTCATGGAAATATCCTGCAGATTGTTCAGCCCGGAAAACACATTTACTTTTGCAAAGCGGCTGACCCCCGTCAGCATCACAAAGCGGAAATACTGATCCAGGCCCTTCATGGCGCCATAGAGCCCTCTCAACACTTCCCGGTTCTCCTCGAAGCGTTTCTCGTCATCCAGCATGTCCACCATGGCCTTGTCGTATTCATCCACCAACACCACTACCGGCCCGTTTTTTTCATACAAGCCTTTCACCAAATCGGTGAAAGCATTGGCAATAATGGTGCTTTCGAGCTTCACCCGGTAACCGGACGCTATGCTGTACAATTGCTCCAAAAGAGATTGTTCGAAGACGTCCCGGCTTTTTTTATACTCCACCAGCGAATAGTCGAGGTGCAGGATGGGGTGTTTTTTCCATGACGCTTCCTTTCCGGATATGTAAAGCCCTTCGAACAAATCCCTGCGCCCTTCGAAAAAGGATTTCAGTGTAGTGAGCAGAAGCGACTTGCCGAAGCGGCGCGGGCGGGACAGGAAATAGAATTTCCCCCTTTGTGCCAGCTCCCAGATGAAAGCCGTTTTATCCACGTAGGCCATCCCGCCGGAAACGATGTCTTCGAATGTTTGTATGCTGATGGGCAGCTTTTTCATGCCGGTAAAGATATTGAATGTATGCTGTAATATGCTATTTTTGGAGAGCCGGGATTTAGGAACGAACCCATCAACACACGAACCGGCTGCCCTCGGCAGTCACTTCATCCACTCGGATTTCGAAGCTGGGAGCAACTTGCTGAACAGCCCAGAAAATGTCCAGTAGTGTATGGCCGTTCCTCATTTCTCAAACAACGCATCCATATCCAGGCTCTGTTCTACCATAGAAGTGCTGTATTGGTTTTCCGCCAGGCCGAAGGTGGTGATCATGGTAAGGAAGAGGGTTTTGCGGGTTTTGGTGTTCTGCCGGAAGGCGAACAGCTTATTTCTCAGCTCGGCTGCATATTTTTTGTCAATGGCAAAGGGATTTTGGGAGAATTTAATCTCGCAGACGTTGATCACGTTATCCGCCCGGTCGATCAGCAAGTCTATCTGGGCGCCGGTGCCGGTCGCTTCCTCCTGGCCGGCCCAAGCCGACTCTTCGGTATACACGCCGCTGATGCCCAGGGCTTTTTTAATCTGGGCAATATGCGAAAAACACAAACGCTCGAAGGCAAGCCCGCTCCAGCTTCTCCAGGAAGGGGCGGCTGATTTTTTTATCCAGGTTCCCGCTCCGGCGGTGCGCGTGCCGGCTATGAATTTCAGGTAAAAAGCGGAATAAGGGTCCGTCAATTTGTAAAGAGCCAGTTTAGCGTTCTTGCCAACAGGCAGGTAATGCATGATAAACCCTGATTCCTCCAGGCTGTCCAACACACGGGTCGTGGTGCCTCCTGAAGATAGTTTACAGGTTTCGATGATCTCGTTTCGGGTCATGCCTTTTGGCTTATTCGCCAGTGCCTGGATAATGCTGATGTATCTTTCCGGTTTGGAATAAAGGGCTTCGTATAGGTTTTTGAATTCGTCAAACAACAAGCCATCTTTCGTAAAACAAATTTCGTCAATGACCTGCATGGCGCTTTTGCCTTTCCTTATTTCCTTGAGATAGTGGGGGATACCTCCCATCGCCATATACAGCTGAAGGATGGAGTAGCGGTCCAGTTTAATCCCCCTGTTCCGGAGATAGCTTTCCGTTTCGCATAAATTGAAAGGCAGCAGCCGGATTCTCCTGGTAATGCGGTTGTGGAGGCCTCCTTTGCTTTTCACCACGTTCGAGATCATCCAGGATGCTGCCGACCCGCATACCACCAGGATGACGTCGTTCCTCTTGGAAGCCCAGCTGTTCCAAAAATTTTCCAACGCCTGCAGGAAACCGGATTTGCCGGTTGCCAGCCAGGGCAATTCGTCAATGAATATGACCAGCTTCCCCTGCCGTTTGAGCGTTTCGAGATATTCCCGCAATTTAAAGAACGCCTGGAGCCAGGACTTCGGCGGGTTGAGCATCCGGGCGGCGCCCCGAAGGCGGGCGTTGAGCAGGTTGGCGAAGTTCTCCAGTTGCATTTCTTTGCCCGCCTTGTTCAACCCCGTGATTTCAAAAACAATTTGGTCCTGGTATACAGTTTCTACCAGAAAGGTCTTTCCGACCCGCCTGCGGCCGTACACCGCCACAAATTCGGATTCTCCGGAATGCAACAACTCTTTGAGGATCGCCCGCTCTTTTTCCCGCCCTGTGAATAAACTGCTCATATACCTTGGATGAGTTTCGATAGCCGAATATACATGTTTTTATTGGATTTGGCTATTTATTCAATTTAATAAACAGCCAAGCCGTGTTTTTTAGCTCAGTTTTGGCTGTTTATATGATTCAAGCAACAACTACTGAACCTCAACTTCTGCCTGGCTTCCCTTCAGTCCCTTCGCCCACACCGTTACTACTGCTTTGCCTGGCTCGCGGTCCGATTTTAAAATAATCATAGCCTTCCCGTTAAAGAGCCACACTTGCTCCGCCTGGAACGGCTCAAAAGACTGCGGGTTGCCGTTGCCCACCCCGGCGATGCTACCCGCGCCTTCCACGGAAATAGAGACTTTGTCGTTGGCAAGGGGGGCGGGGTTGCCGTTTTCGTCCACCGCTTCGACCAGGATGTACGCCAAATCCATGCCGCCGGCTTCGATCTTCGCCCGATCCGCCGTGAGTTGCAGCCGGGCCGGCTTGCCCGCCGTCCGCACGGTCTTTTCCCCGAGCTTTTTGCCGCCTTTGTAGGCCACCACGCGCAGCTCGCCCGGCTCGTAAACCACGTCCCGCCACATCAGCCGGAACCGCTCCGTGGAATTTTCCGACCTGGGGTTTTTGCATTGTTTGCCCTGCGATTGGCCGTTTAGGAAAAGCTCGGCGCAGTCGCCGTTGGTATAAACGAAGACCGGCACGTTCTTGCCGAGCCTGCCCTCCCAGTTCCAGTGGGGCAGGATGTGGATGGTGGTTTCTTCCGGCTTCCAGTAGCTTTTGTACAGGTAGAACCGGTCCTTGGGGATGCCCACCAGGTCGACAGCGCCGAAGTAGGAGCTGCGGGAGGCCTGCCGGGCCGTCATGCCCATTTCCATCACCGACTTATTGTCATAGGGGGTCGGTTCGCCCAGGTAGTCGAAGCCTGTCCATACGAACTCCCCGGCGACGTAGGGTTCTTCCTGCTGCCACATAAAGTCGTCGTCGGCGATTTCCGCCCACCAGGGTGCGTTCAGGTCGTAAGAACTCACCTGCAGCGAAGGGGTAAAATCCGTCTTTTCTTCCGGCAGCGGAAATTCGTAGAAGCCCCGGGTGCTGAGCGTCGATGCCGATTCGCTGATGACGACCGCCTTGTTGGGTTCCATCTGCCGGGCCAGCCGGTAGCGGCGGCCGTAGTTCCAGCAATGCACGTCGTAGTAGTCGAAATGGCGCAGTCTGGCGCTTTCCCAGCTGTCGTTGACCAGGGTGGTGGGGCGGGTGGGGTCGTATTTGTCGACGTAGTTCAGCATGGTGTGCAGGCGTTGAAACCCGTTGTTGAGGTTCCACTGCACGTCCCCGATCTCGTTGCCTACGCTCCAGAGGAAAACGCAGGGGTGGTTCCGGTCGCGCACGACGAAATTGCGGATGTTGCGGCGGGCAAATTCTTCGAAGTCGGTTGCTTCGGTGATGCCGGCTTTGGCGTCGTATTTGTCGAACACCTCGTTGAAGAGCAGCAGGCCCATGCGGTCGCATAAGTCCAGCAGCTCGGGCGCGGCGGTGTTGTGGCTGTTGCGGATAGCGTTGGCGCCCATGGCCTTCATGATCTCCAGCTGCCGCTCCATGGCGCGGGGGTAGAAGGCGGCGCCCAGGGGCCCGTGGCCGTGGTGGAGGTTGACGCCTTTGAGCTGGACTCTCCTGCCGTTGAGGTAGAACCCGTCATCTGCCGTGAACCGGATGGTCCGTACGCCAAATGAGGTGGCGTAAGCATCGGCATCCCGGCCGCCGGCGCGCACGGTAGTACGCAGCTCGTACAGGGCGGGGTCGTCGATATCCCAACGGCGGGGATTCGGCAGGGCAACCGTGATTTCCAAATCCCTGGAATGGCCGGCGCGGATCAGGCCGGCGGTTTCGCCGGCAGCGACAACGGCGCCGTCCGGGGAAACGATCTCGTGAACCACCTGTATGGTATCTGTTTTGTCTGATAGGTTGTAAACGGTAGTCCGAATCCGGACGTCTGCGTAATGCGGCTTGACGATGGGCGTGGTGATATACGTTCCCCATACGCCGACGTGGACCGGGTTGACGGCCAGCAGCTGCACCTTCCGGTAGATGCCGGCGCCGGGGTACCAGCGGCTGTCGTGTTGCCGGGTATCGGCGTGGACGGCCAGGAGGTTGGGCGCGCCCGGGTTGACGAAATTCGTAATGTCCAGGCAGAACGAGTTGTACCCGTAGTCCCACTCGCCGGCCAGTTTCCCGTTGACGTATACTTTGGGGAAGGCCATGACCCCGTCGAAGATCAGGTAAAGGCGCCTGCCGGCCATAGTGGCGGGGATGTCCAGCGCCCGGCGGTACCAGCCTTCCCCTTTCCAGGGCAGTTTGCCGGTGTTGCCGTCGCCGTCCGGGATGAATGGGCCGGCGATGGCCCAGTCGTGGGGCACAGTAATGGGCTGCCAGGCGCTGTCGTCCAGGTCTGGGGCGGCACCCTTTTCCTGTGCGCCCGGGTGGAATTTCCAGCCGTCGTGTAAAGTCGCGAGGGTTCTTTTCTGGGCGGTGGACACGCCAGAGAGAAAGGTAAGAAAACCGGCAAACAGAAGGAGCCTGATCGTTTTCATGGATTGGTTTTTAGTTGCAGACAGTACGTTTCCAAAGGTAAGGCTCAGAGTGGAAATGGCAAAAAGCGAGTTGGCCGGCGTGGCTCAAAAATTCCGTGGAATGTCGGTCAGTGCTGCAAGGAAGGCACAGGCATGGCTACAGAAGAAGATATGGGAAAATAAGCTTCGGACCTGCCTGCTGCTACATCGCAAATTGAAAATTTGCTGAAAAAACTTGATTGACCCCCGTCCGGCGAGTTTTTAGATAGAAAAAAACGCCTCGAAAGCGTTTTTCATTTGGAAACGCTATCTTTCCATCAGATGAATGGCGGGCGCCTGTTCATAGAAATATTTCAAGCTGGTGAGGGCTTCCGGGGAGGCCTGGATTTCATCAAAGCAAATAAGCGTATCGTCTATGCCTATTTTGTGCCCTAAGTACAGGCCGATGTTTTCAATAATCTTAGAGGGAGAAAGTTGCCCGGTGAACAACGTCCGCAGGCTGGGGTCCTGCTCGAAGTTTAAATACACATAACGGCCGTATTCCTTATTCCCGAATTCATCGAGGAGAAAAGTTTTGCCGGCCTGCCGCGCGCCTTCCAGCAGGAGGGGCTTCCGCCGGCGGCTGCTTTTCCAGGCAAGGAGCTGTTGGTATAAAAATCTATTCATTTTTAGATGGTAAAAAGTGTTGACAAGATAACATTTTACGTACTTATACTGACGCACGGCTGGTTTTGTCGGCCACAGAACCGGCCGGGTCAGCATATACTGACCTCGCTGGTTTTTGTAAAGCAAAAACCAAGCGTGCGTCAGTATAAAAGTGTAAAACAATTCTATTTTTCCCGTGTAAAAGTGCGATGCACTTTTTTAACAGTGCCAAGGCAGCTTACCTCCTGTCTTCAAAACCAACAAGCACAGCGGTTTGAACAGCCCCACCCAGGCCCTCCGGACAACAAACAACCAGCAACAACCAACCGCCACCCCTGGTTTCCGCCATTTTCTCAACGCCGCTGTCCCATCACGCACTCACAGTAAATTCGTATCTTTACCAACTATGGATGAAAATCTCGACCTGGACAGCCTCGCTCCCTATCAGGACAAAGACGTCCGGCCAGTACTCGGCGAACTCAGAAAGCACCAGTCGTTCCTGAACATGCTGCGCTTCGTAGACCCGGAGGCGCCGCAGGAAGGCTTGTTGCAGCTGATCGACAGCATCGGCACCATCCGGGATTTTCAAGACAAAGTCGTCAAACCCTGGCTCCTGCACTTCTTCCGGCAAACCATCGACGAGCTCACCTGCTCCGGCATCGAAACCCTGGAATCCGGGCAAACACACCTCTATATTTCCAACCACCGGGACATCATCCTCGACTCCGCCATCCTGAACCTGTTCCTGAGCGAGTTCGGCCTGCCTACGGTGGAAATCGCCATCGGCGACAACCTCCTGAAATCGGGCATGGTCCGGGCCATTACCCGCCTCAATAAGATCTTTACCGTCGTGCGGGACGCGCCGCCCCGGGAAATGTACCGCCATTCCCGCCTCCTCTCCGCCTATATCCGGGACCGGGTCACGAACGGCAAAACCTCCGTCTGGCTGGCCCAGCGGGAGGGCCGCGCCAAGGACGGCAACGACACCACCCAGCAGGGCCTGGTCAAAATGCTGCACCTGAGCAATGAGGGCAGTTTTGAGGAAGGGTTCCGGGCCCTGCGCATCCGCCCCATGTCCCTCTCCTACGAATACGACCCCTGCGACCGGTTCAAGCTGCGGGAACTGCTGGCCAAAGCGGAGGGCCGGCCATACGACAAAAAGGAAAACGAGGATTACCTGAATATCGAAACCGGCATCATCGGGTACAAAGGCCGGGTGCACCTCAGCGTACAGCCGGAACTGCAGGAAGAGATCGGTCGGCTGGCTGCTATCAACAATGTCAACGACAAAGCCGCCGGCCTGGCCGCTATGATCGACCGCTCCATCTACCGCTCCTACCGCCTGTTCGACAACAACTACGCCGCCTGCGACCTGCTGCACGGTACGGCCCAGTGGCAGGGGCACTACAGCCAGGAGAAGAAGCAGGAATTCCTGGCCTATGTAGATAAACTGTGCGGAGGGTATTCCCCAAAGGCGCGGGAGATCCTGCTGAGGAAGTATGCTTATCCGGTGGTCAACCGGCAGCAGGCGGAGGGGCGGCCTTAACCGGTTTTCGATATGTAGGCCCCAGCCTCGGCGGACGGTTAACGGCCGACGGTGGGCCGCAAACGCTGGACTGGTGCTTTGATTTTGAAATATAAGTTACAGCGTACTCAGCCCCCAACAGCCTCCAGCCTTCCCAGCAACGCCACGTCCTCCTCCCATTCCCGCAGCTTCCGCTCGTAGGCCGCCTGGGTTTTGGTGAGCCGCAGGGTGTAGGGCCTGCCCTTCCTGATCGTTTCCATCTTCAGGTCTACTTCCACGCTGTTGATGGCTCGTTCCATTTCAGACCGGTGAGATTCGTTTTTTACATAATCGAATACCTTTTGAGTAGGGGAGCTGAGGAACGGGCGGAGCGTTTCCCAGAGGTGCGTGTTGTATTCTGTTTTCGGCACCTCCCGCCTCCAGTCGGGTGGGGGAGTAGGTTTGACGGCCGTTCGATTCTCCAGGTCTTTCAGGCAGGCCTCGTACAGGGCCTTGCCCAGCGCCTTGCCCTGGTGTTTGCCGGCAAGCAGAATGGGCGCCAGCGCCTCGTTGGCGTAGGCGCGGGGCAGCGGCCTGGCGATGCGTTTCATAATACTTTTGATCCATTCCGAGTCCTGCTCCAGGCGGGGGCTGAGCGCCAGGAGGTTTTCCACGATGGCGGCGGCAGCGGTCACGCGCTTTTCTTTTTCCTCCTTTGAGAAGTAGCGAAATCCATAAACTTGTGGTTCCAGCTCCTGCAGCCTGGTCTTGCGCAGGTATTCGGGCAGGCGCCGGAGGTGGTGGAGGGCGAAGGGCGCCAGTGATTCGTCCAGTATTCTTAAAACCTCCAGGAGGCGGCGGATGACGGAAACGTCGTCCGTGTCGGCCGCTTTTTGCAACACGGGATGGAAGTTGGCCGGCTCGTAGGCTTGTATCAATTCTGCCCAGCTCTCCGCGCTGATGTATTCAAAAACTGTCGGCAGCAGGGCTTCGGCCTGTTTCAGGAGGTTCTCGTCCCGGAAGCGCGCCAGGGCGGCGGCGGCCGGGCTGTAGTCCGGCACGTTGTATCCTTTTTCTGCAGGGATATCCCCTGTGAGGCTGGTCAGCAAATTTCGGGCGTACTCCTGCGGATTCAGCTCAGCCTGATCCCAGCGCTGCAGGTAGTATTCCAGCCATTGCAGCCTCACCGGCACGGGAAGGTTCGCCAGCAGGCCGGAATGCCGGCTCCGGGGCCAGAGCACGACCGCGCCGTAGTGGTACCAGTATTCCAGGGTCATGCCGGCATTGCCGGTATAGCCTTCCGCTTCCTGCTCGATGGGGTCGTCCTCTCCCACTTCGAACTCGGCAATGATATCGTTTTCCTCGATCGGGACGTCGCCCAGGCCGGGTGCGCCCCCTTCGCCCCAATGCTCCATCGTCATATACTCCTCGTAAATTTCGCCCATTGTTCCATCGCCTTCATATTCTTCTTCCTCGTCCTCCTCATCGTAGTCGTAGTACCGGCGCCCGCGGCCGTATTCGTAGAAGAAATCCTCTTCCAGCTGCCCCATCCGGTACAGGGTAGCCAGGCCCAGGCTGGCGAAGTAGCCCGCCTTTTCCGCCGCCTCCAGCAGGGCTTCCGCCCGGGGGCGGTCGTGCAGCTTCAGTTGGCCCAGCGAGAAGTTGGCCGGCGTGTACTGGTGGCCCAGCAGCACGGCTTTCGGGTTCCATTCGAAGGAGCTTTCCATGGCGCGCAGCACCTCCGCCATCTGCTCCACCTGGCTGCTGAACTGCGGGCTGCTGATCTTCGAAGCGCCGGCCGGCTGCACCAGGTTGTACACCAGGCAAACCCTGTAGCCGGAAGCGACCGGCTTGATCTCGTGTTCGCAATCGGCGTAAAAAGCGGCGTAGGGAATTTGATAGGAACTCGCCGCCGCCGAGAAATCCACCGTTTCCTCCCTGCCGTCGAACCGGATGATCAGCTCCCCGCCGGCATGGGCGGAGGGCAGGCCTACTACCAGGGAGCCGAACATGCCTTTCTCCTTCTCCGAGTCCTGGTGCGGCAGGAAAAAATCGCCGGGTTCATAAACCAGCAGCTTGTATAAGGAGGCCTTTACGGGCTGCTCTTCAAGGCCCAGGCCCAGCTTCACTTCCCCGATGATCTGACCGACGGTTTTTTCCCAGTCCTTATTGCGAAACGACAGCTGTTCGGCATCGATTTCCCAGGCGCTGCGCACGTTGGTGTCGGTGACGGTCTGGCTGCCCTTGCCGAAGGGCGCCCGCCGGGCGTGCCGGATAATCTCTTTGGCTAACACGGGCGCGACCGGAAACCCCACCTCGCCGATGCCCTCGACGTGCAGGCCGGGATGGACAAAGGGCAGGGCGCCGGAGACCGCGAAAGAACCGCTCCCTTCGATGGTATTCAGCACGGCGAGCAGTTCTTGTTGCAGGTTGCCGGTTGCAGTGGGGGTGCTATCGGCGTAGGTTGCTTGTTGAGCTGTTTCCCTGGGTTCGTCGCCGGCACTTTCATCCTCTATATCTTCGGGGCCGTAACCATTATAATCCTCTTCATCCTCTATATCTTCGAAGCCGTAACCATCGTAAGCGTCCTCCTCTTCAGGCGAGAAGGGAGGCGGCGGGTTGTTCCCCTGCAGTTCGTAATCGCGGTAGTGGGCTTCCAGCGCCCGGCGGGTTTTCTCGGCGTCGAAGGGCGAGTCTTTGGGTTCGATGACGTCTATGGCCGCCGTTTCGACGTTGAACCGGGTATAATCGTAGCCTTCGTCCAGCGAATTGCAGATAAAGGCGCCAGGCAGGCGGCGCAGGGTGGGGCTGTCCCACTCCACTTCCACGGTGTTAGCTTCCGGATACAGGGCGGTGATCCTGCCGGACCAGCCGGCGAGGGAGATGCCGGTCTCTTCGTCCCGTTGCCCGGCTTTGACCTGGATGGTTTGGCCGATGTCGAGGGTCATGTTGTGGGTTTGGGGGTGACGGCTATCTGTCTGAGACCGGACGGGGCCATGTACGGTGTACGGGGCCCACCTTTGTTGTCCGGTCCTGGAATGATAGCCAAATGAAGGATAAAGATAGGGGTTTGGGGAAGATTGATGGTTTTTTTCCGGGGTTTTTGTTGTGTCGTTTGGGAAGCCTATTGACAGTGAGTGCCTGGGCTGAAATGGAGAGATGCATAAAAATACGCAAGTCGGAGACATGCAAGTTGAACCGCATCGCGTCATAGACGCTCGCGAACAGAAGAGAGCCTCTAAGTGCTACGGGCACACTATTGAACTGGGAAAGAAGGATTTCCGCTACCGGTTCGACGCCCAGCTGCATTACGTATGGAATTGCGGAGAGGGGGACACCGTCAACCTGTTTAAAAAAAAACCGGGCCTGGAACGGAAGGTCACCTTTGAGCGCTACGCCCCGGAGGGTTTTGATCATATGCAAATCCCTGGATGTGCATCCCCGCCTTCCGGTTCATCTTCCGCCAGTAATTTCTAAAAAACAGCGAAGGTTTTCGGGATATTGGCTGCCGGCGGGCCAGGCCGGCCCACTGGCCAATCAATTGGCGATGGCGTTCAAAGGAAGCAGCGGAGAGTTCAGCTAGCTGTTGAGCGCTGGCGGATGCCGCTTTTTGAAGGCATTCCGCCTGGAAAGCTTTCCGCTCCGGTTCAAGGGCCGCTTTCCGGTTGGCAAAGTCTTTCAGAACCTCCCGGTACAACTGCTCGTGCTGCCACCAAAAGGAATCCGGATGGTAAGTGGGCGAGGCCGGCCCCAATGCCGCCGGGGGGGATTCAAAGACCACCGGCTTAAACACGCTCAGGCAGGGAGAAGAAGTAGCCGTAAACCAGTACTGCGATGCTCCCGCCTTTAGTTTACAGGCCATGGAGCCCGTGGTTTGCGTGGCATTGCGGGTCAGGGCGTTGGCGGCGTGGGCGCAGATGGAATTGCCGAGCAGCGGCCGGTCCGGCAGGTACTCCTTGGCAGGGTGCGATTGCAGCAGTTCCATCGCCTGCGGCAGGCCCATTTCGGGGTGGTCCTGCAAAAAGCAGCTGGCCTGGTGCCGCCGCTGTTTCTGAGCGGAAAAAGTGGTGTACAGCCAATCGGAATAACAGGCTGCGAAATGGAAGTCCCGGCCTTTTTTCAACCAGCCTCTGCGGCGGGCGTGCGGGATCGCATCTTTGTGGATCAGGCTGTATTCCGAACCGATGGTCAGGCCGTTGCTGATGGCATAAAAATCCTGCACCTGCCGGGCTGCCCAGAGGTGATCCGCCGTTTCCAGGACCCAGGCCTCCTGGGGGTCGGCCAGGATGTAGCTGTTGTGATAGGCCATGGAGCGGTCGTAGAGCCCGCAGCGCCCGCCCTGCCCGTAGGCGGCCAGCAGGCCGGTGATCACTTCCATGCCTTGCCGGGCGGTTTCTGCCCTTTCCAGGGCCAGCCGCAGGAGGTCCATCCCGGTCAGGCCACCTTTTTTCCGGATGGGCATTTTGGTCCAGACCGCTTCGTTGCCGATGGCCAGGCCGTGTTCGTTCACGCCGAATTCAGCCCCCCACATCCAGTAGGGGCGGCCCAGCAGTAGGGCATGGGTTTCCCGGGCCTGCGGAATTTTCAGATAGGTACACTGAACGCTGGCCCCCCGCCCGTGCTCCCGTCCCGGATGGAATTCGAGCAGCTGCATTTCGTTGGGTTCCCGGTCGCTGTTCTTGCCAAAAATGACGGCCCCGTCCCGGGTTCCGGGGGGCAAGGCTACAAAAGTATCACACATGATTTAGCGTTGTATTGGCCCGGGCAACAGGAATTCATAAGGCCGCCCCAGCAACCTGCGCTTCACCCAGCGGTCCATTCGCTGGGCCGCCAGGAAAAACTGCCAGATGAACTTGTCTTCCTTATAGTACCGGTCGACCTCCTTATGGGTAATGGCCCCGGTATCCGGCAAATGCTGGTTGATCCTTTCCAAAAAAGCAGGGATCAGGCCGGGGCGCTGTTCTTTGTACAGGTTGGCAACCAGGTCGATATACACATCCCGCGGGCGATAGTACCGGTTCATCACATCGTCCAGAAAGAACATCTTGATGATCGCCTGCAGCGGGCCCGGGGCGCTCTTCAGCAACAGGTTCGGGTCCAGGGTCTCTGTACCGGAGCGTTTAAACAGGGGTGTGCTGGTATCGATTATCGATATAGGCCAGGCGGTGAGCGCCTTCGTTTTCCTGCCAGGCCCAGTTGGACAGCTGCCCGTCGACCGCCACTTCCCGTTCGGGCATCCTCTTCCGGTTGAACTCCTGTACGCCGTTCAGCGTTTGGATGATCCGGCCCAGCATGCCGAGCGTCTCCGCCGTTGTCTGTGTGTGTATCCGCCGGTGGCACAGGTCGCCGGCGGGAAACTGCTCCTGACCGATGTGCAGCACGAAGAGCCGGCCTTCTTTGGGGACGATATTTCGGCATCATGGCCGGTTTTTCCCGATCAAATTAGGTAATTTTGGGGATACTTCCCTGAAAATCTGCCTACCTGGGCTACCGCCCCACACTACTAGACATTTTCTGGGCACAGAGTACGCAGAGAAGACACAGAGCCACGCAAAGACCTGATTATCAATAGAAAACACTCCGCGTACTCTGTGTTGGTCTCAGTGCTCTCTGTGTCCAAAACCATTTTGTCCAGTGGTGTGCTACCGCCCCGGAGGAACGCAGAACCGTCGAGGGTGTCGGAGAATACGTCCAGGTCGCTGAACTCCCGGTTGTCCGGCACGAAGGTGTCGCCGTCGGGGCCGGTGCCGGGCTTGCGGTGCACCCATCCGAGGGTGTATTCCCAGGGTGTTCCGGTGCCGTCCGCGTTGATGTCGCCGAAAACGTCTATGACCTGGCCCGTTGCCGAGCCCGTAAACGCTCAGGTCCGGGATGTCGTTAAGGGCATACAATTCGGCAAACTTGGGCGTGCCGCTGAGAGGGCAGTGCCCAAAACCCACCAGCAGGAGGTCATTGGTGGCGAGGCAAAAATCTGCGGCCTATTTATTTGGATCACCCCCCGCCCACCGTCCACCGCCCCCCGCCCCCCTGGTTAAACCTTCAATTCCCCTTGCTCACCCAATCCGCCGGATAGGTGTTCGGGGTAAACCCCCACAAATAGGGCAGCAGGAAAAAGACGATCAACGTGAGCAGGATGATGGACAAAATATTCATAAAGATCCCAGCCCGGACCATATCCGGTATGGACAAGTACCCCGAGCCAAACACTACCGCGTTCGGTGGGGTGGCAACGGGCAGCATAAAGGCACAGGAGGCAGCGGCCGTCGCCCCGACCATGAGGATATAGGGGTGCACGTTTACGGTAAGCGCCATGGAAGCCAAAACGGGCAGCAACATGGCGGTGGTGGCGAGGTTGGAGGTTATCTCTGTCAGGAAATTCACGGTGGCCACCAGCACCAGCAGGAGGATGAGGAGCGGCACGCCATGGAGCAGAACCAACTGGCCGCCGATCCAATCCGCCAGGCCGGTTGCCTTGAAGCCCTGGGCGATCGCCAGCCCGCCGCCGAACAGGAGCAGGATGCCCCACGGCAATTGCACGGCCTCCTCCCAGGTGACGATCGCCCGCTTGCTGCCTTTCCGGGCAGGCAGGATGAACAAGGCGACGCCGGCCACCACGGCGATGATCGTATCATCGATGCCGGGGATGAGCTTTTCCAACAAAAAAGAACGGGAAATCCAGGCAAAGGCGGCCGCGGCAAAAACGATGAGGACGGCCTTTTCCTCATACCCGATACGGCCCAGTTTTTCCAGTTGCCTTTTTATTTCCTTTTTCCCTCCGGGAAAGGACTGCTGCTGGAAAAATCGGGTATAACCGGCCAGGTACCTCCAGCACAGCAACAACAACATTACGGAAATGGGCAGGCCGAACATGATCCATTTGGAAAAGGTGATCTCGATGCCGTACAATTCCTGCACGATCCCGGCCAGCACGAGGTTGGGCGGAGTGCCTATCAGCGTGGCGATGCCGCCGATGGAGGCGCTGTACGCTATGCCGAGCATGAGGATCTTGCCAAAAGCCCGGTTCTCGTCCTCGATAGTCTGTGGATTGTCCCTCAGCTGTTTGATGATCGCTAAGCCGATGGGGAGCATCATCACGGAGGAGGCGGTGTTCGAAATCCACATGGAGAGGAAAGCCGTGGCGGCCATAAAGCCTAGTATGATGCTCTTTACATTGGTGCCGATTAAGTGAATGATGTTGAGTGCCAGCCGCTTGTGCAGGTTCCAGCGTTCGATGGCAATGGCGAGGATAAAACCGCCGATATAGAGGAATATGTATTTGTGGCCAAAAGAAGCCGTTGTTTCGCTCAGCTCCAAAGCCCCGGTGAGCGGGAAGAGCACGATCGGCAGCAGGGAAGTCGCCGCAATGGGGATGGCTTCCGTTATCCACCAGGCGGCAATCCAAAGGGTGCAGGCGAGCACTGCATTGGCTTCCCTGCTCATTCCTTCGGGGCGGTAGAAAAACAGGGTCAGCAGGAACAGGGCAGGGCCGAGCGCCAGGCCGATCTGTTTTGAGCTTTTAATGATGTTCATGCGATTCAATTCAGTAATTGTTGGAGTAGGGAGCGGAATTCCGCCGATTGGTACATGCCCTGCCCATCGTGGCCGACGCCGGCCACGATGGTTTTTTTGTGGTTGTGCCCCCCGGGAAATGCCAGCTCCATGTACCGGAACATGTTTTCCCCCCTGCGGTAACGGGTCGGGCCCAGCAGGGTGGCATAGCAGTCGGCAGTATTCAGGGTTGGGTCCGGCCCGGTTCCGTTGCCCAGCAAATAGGTGATGGAACGGCCGGTGAACCGGCTATTGAAATCTTCCTGGCTTGTCTCTGACAGGTACGGCGGCAGGATATTGAAGCCGATGGGGTAAATATCGTAACCCGTACACCCGGCAGGGGTATATAGCTGGCTGGTGGCCTCGTCGATGCGCTGCCCGTCGGGGTAGTAATAGTACTGGCTGTTGGCAGGGATATATTCGAAGGCCAGGCCGGGATGAAGCCCTTCCTGTTTGTTGGCGGCAGCATACAGGTGGGTAAAGAGCCCGCCCGAGGAATGCCCCGTGATGATGATCTTTTCGAGTACGGGAAAATGCGCCTGGTCTGCCAATTGTCCCACCAGCTTGTCCACGGCATCAAACGAACTTACCGCCGCCGGGCCCAGGGAATTGTTGCCTTCCCGCCAGCCGGTGCTGCTCCAGTACAGCTCGTTGGCGGATGCCTCCTGGCTGGTTTTGAAAAACGGGGCGATCAGCGCCACCTTGTCCTCCAGGTTTGCCCCCTGAAGGGCGGCCGCCAGGAAATTGAAATAATTGCCCGCATCCCGGTTGGCGCCATGCACAACTATGAGGGCTGCTTTCAGCTCCTGCCATTCTGCCCGTTCTTCATAGATCGGAAAGCTGGAATAAAAGCTGAGATCGCCCGTTCCGCCCGCCGCTACCGAAACGGCTTGCAGGCATTCGCCGGTGGCGGAAGTGCAGGGAGGCAGGGCGTGAATGATGCCGTCCTCCAAAGTGGTAAAAGAACGGGAAAGGGGGCTGTCCAGCTTCCCGCCGTTTTGCCCGACCGCTCCCTGCCCGATGAACACCTGATAGGTGGTTTGCCGTTCCAGCACCAGGTCAACCGTCACTTTGGAGGACTGGTTCGCATAGCGGAACGCCATGCTGACGGGGGCTGGAGCAATAGAAAATTCCTTCTCGAAACCGACGGGGTCAATGGCTGCCGAAAACACCATGGCCAGAGCGGAGGCAGTGGGCACATTGGCTATTCCATCCACAAAATTTGCCCCGTTCAGCGTGATCGAGAAGAGGCTGAGCGTTGGCGCGGCGCCGTCCTCCTTACAGGAAAAGGGCAGCAGGATTATGGCCAGCAACAGTAGGAGATGGTTGAATTTCATGTTTAAAATCCTTAATTCAAATTGTAATTAATACTGCTTTGTTACTTTAAAGCAAAGGCCGCAGATGGTGAGCCGGGGGTTGTGCAAAAAGGTCGAAAGTAGACAGGATTAACAAGATTTACAAGATGTAGTGGCTTGCGCCACACGGGAGTACATATCCTGATAATCTTGTTAATCCTGTCTGCCTATACTTATTGCACAA
>JAGFJD010000510.1 GCA_024102975.1 Phaeodactylibacter sp.
CCTGGCATTTGTTCAGGATCTGTTGATGATGCGACCAGCCTATTTCTGCAACCAGTGGTTGCAGAATTTCACTGGCTGAATAAACCTCTACCCACTGCCGCATCATCCAGAGATTCCGGGAGGAAAACCCACGAATGCCGGGAAAAGCAGCCTGAATATCTTTTGACAACTGCTCCACTACGGATTTGCCCCATCCAAATTCCTGCTGTTTGTTTATTATTTGCTGCCCGATGTACCAGTACAGTTCCAGCTGCCGGTAATTGACAGCCTTCAGGGCCTCGTACTGCGCGCTGCGGATGCGAGCGGTGAGGTCTTGGAGGAGGTGGTGATAGGTGGTGGGTAATTGGTCAGGCATTTTTTTGCTGTTGTTCAAATGCTTCTTTGTATTTGAGGTATTCTGTCGTTTCTTTGATCCGGGCGTGGAGAGAGAAGACGGAGTTGGTGGCATAGGCCTTTTCGGGGTATTTCCAGACCAGAGGGGAGTGGCGGCCAAAGTAAAGGACGACGGCGTCGGTATTTTCCAGGTAATGCTGAAGTAAAGTATCCGTTTCTCCCTCGCCCGGCGGGGGCGTATCGTCATACAGCACGATATCTATTCCTTTGGCAGGCTGAGGCAGGGCGGAATCGTCGTAGTAAACATTGCGGAAATAATCCGTGGGGAAGAACTGTTGCATGTACTGTTTTCGTTCTTTGCTTTTAACAACTACCAAGATGCGCTCGTAGACCTCATGCTGCAGGAGGCGGACCGTCAATATATCATCATCCTCCAACGAGTCAATAAAGTTTAGGATACTTTGAGTAATGGAGGCATACCCCACATTCAGTTGTTCGGGCGATACAGTTATGAGCTGTTGCTGCGCTTCCAGGCGCCTGAAAGCAGCTTCAATACCGATGAGGGTATTGAAGGCTTTTTCGTTGGGATTGATCATCGCCCCCAACTCTTTGAGCACGTTTCCGATATTGCCGGAAACTTTTCGCTTAAGGGCGGTTTTGGTTTGGGCGAGGGTGGGCATATTAATTCTAATTTTTAGTCTTCAGTATTTTATCCTGGATGTGTTCACCGCGATTTTGATCTTGGAACATAAGCAAAGATATCAGGAGGGTTTTAAATAGCCATAGCCGACGGCGGTTTTGGCGCCGATGCCGTGGGATTCCAAAGCGTCTTTGAGCCAGGCGACAATGGATTTATCCTGAATGGTTTTGTCTTCGATCAAGGTTTTCTTATTTGCCCCCACGATAAATTGAAACGGACTACCACTGACCGTGAGAAAAGGAATTGGATTGGTTCTTTGATAATCTGTCGGTGCCGTTCTGCCTTTATTATCGCTATAATAATTTTGATAATGCACGTTCATGATGTCCGGTTCTATAAGAGGAGTTTCCGTTGGGAAAGCGTCAAAGAACGTAATTTTTCCTGCTTGATCCTGACTACCAAACCAATCGATGAAACCGGGATGCTTTTGCGCCCGTTCTTCAGCTTTTTTCAGATCAGCTGCTATTTTCAGGTCATTTTCGTCATGATTGCCAAAATATGAGGTGATGATCCAACTTCTCACCACTCCCTTTACACTGCTGCCGGGAATATAAGGAATGCCATATACATGATGTAGCGTAATGGAAGTTTCATAAACCGATTCTCCCCCTAAGCCTACCACCAGGCGCCAGTCCGGTGTAAATACCGAAGGCGAGACATACAGTAGCAATGCCTGTGCATTTTTTAACTGCCGCTCTGCAAGAGCGGATATGGGAACAAGGTGAAAAGGCGGGCGAATGAGCAAATCCCGTCCTTTTTTATTTTGTTTGTAAAAATGAAACTTCAGTTTTTCGCCGTCACCATCATACCAGGCCACCTTGTTAAGTTTCAATGCGAAATTATCGATTCCATGCCGTTTGATATGATCAGCTAATCTCTGGATATCATCTGGTAGGAAGGTTTTCTTGATATCGAGGATATCATCAGAATTTACCGTCAGTTCATTGGTTGTGCTTCCAATAACACCGCTGTCAGCCGCCTGTGTAGTAGCCGTTTTATCAACCAGCACTGTGCCGTCGAATGCGATTAGTTTAATGAGTTTTCCGCCATCCCGTTCAAACTGGCAGTCAGTATTGTTGTAGGCATCATCAGAAAAACGGTAATCCAGGATAGGCATCTGCCCTGGCTTTCCATTAGGTTTGGAATAGGTCAGAATGCCGGCAAAGCCTTTTTTGGTTTTGGTGATGAGTATCTTTCCCTTCTCCATAATAATTTTTTATTCGTCAATGAGCCCCTCTGAAAATCTCTTCAACCAAGAGAGAAAAGCAAGAACCTCAATGGTGACGGCCCGATAGGTTGCGCTCTTTTCCTCCGTGAGCTTCGCTGCCAGGCGGTTATCATTAAACTGAATTAACTGCTTTGGGTCAATCTTCAGCCACTGTTCAACATGATGGTAAAGAAGCCCCCAAGCTTTATCTTTTTGAGGAGTGCCATTCTTACTACCTTTGGCAAAAGCGAAAGCCATAGCGGCGCCCAATCCGTTAGTCTTTATTTGCATTGGTATTTTGCGGACATAAGAAAGATACTCTTTCTTTTTTTCCAATCTAGCTCCTTCTTCGGCACATTTGAATGCAAAAGCAGCCCTACCCTGTTCCAGTTTTGTTCTTTCGGTGCTCATGGTCATGCTTTTTGGTTCGTGATGAGTTTAGTTCTCAAAAGCCCTTTGCCAAGGGTGGCATTGGCCCCCGCTTGTATGATTTCCGGAAGTTGGTCCTGCACAAAAGAAATCACCTCATTCTCATCAATACGGTCTTCTTTTGAGGTGAATTCAGGCGCAGCCAAAACCAACGAATAAAGGACACTCTCAGCTGGCAGGTACTCCTCCGTAAAAAGTTGGCCATTAGCTACCGTGCCGGTATCATTATCAATTTTTGTACGCGTGATAACCTCTGTGGAAAGGTTGACGAAATCCTTGAATTCGTCATTGGCTAACACCACGATATCCGTCTTGATCTTTTCTTTCCAGAATTGGTCGGCATCGTAAAAAATATTATCAGACAGCCACTGACCAAAAGGAATCAGGCTTTGCTCTTCCTGCACATCAAAAGCGTATTCTTCGAGCAATACTTTTCGTTGCCCCTGCACCGAAATGGACACCTGATTGCCGGGAGCTACCAGATTGATTCCCTCAGGAATAGTAATGCCCCTTTTGCCGGCCATATCCATATCCTTTTTTAATTGATGCAACACCTTGGGGCATGTGATCCAGGCGAAGACTCCCTTCATACTTTTGACCGGGAAAAGCAGCAAACGGGCGTCGGAGAAACTGATGGAGCCGGCGAAACTGGTTTCGTATTCGTTGCCTCTTTTAAAATGATCTTTCAACCTTTCTTTTTCTCCTCGTTGACCATTTTTTCCAGGTTTCAGGCTGCCGTCGTCAAACCCGAAAACTCTATGAATTTTAACATCATCGCCGTCATAGTTTTTAAACTCCCATTCTTTAGTGGGGTCGGGTTTGACTTTTCGTTCCACAGCTTCCCGAATACTCCCCTTCAAACTGGAGCCTTCGATTTTCGGGAAACCAGTATGCCGTTCGCGCTGGATAGGCAGGTCAATAATGCCGAGATCGCTGCCGCTGCCGGCGTGAAGCGGGGTTTCGCAGATGAGGAAGAGTGGATGTGCAGTTCGGTACATAGGATTTCATTTTTGTTGTTGATCGATTTTGTGTTAAATGAAAATATGTTGATAACGCTGGTAGTCAGTAGTTTGTTGAAAGTGGATTCATTACATTCGGATGATAAAGATTTGTTCTTCATAGATTTTCCCATTGTCGGGTTGAGAAGTTAAATCTTTTCATTTGACGGCCCTGAATCTTCCAATTTACATTACCTTTATAATTGGCCTTAGGCTTAATCCAAATCCAATGGAGATAGTCTTTACTTGGGTTATCCTGCATCTGTATTAGCTTCAACATATTCTCAACCTGATATCTATTGGGTTCTTGATGATGGTACATAAACAAGCAGAGTTTCATGGGTTTACTATTAAATTGGTCAAGGCTACATTTGAAAGCGCCTACTTTGCATTTATATTCAATGGTTTTTTTCGCATCTTTTTTATTCATGTCTTCTTTTATCAGAATTGAAGTTCCTTCCGGTTTCACCTCAATTGCCCAGATCATTTCTTCAGTTTGGACAAATACATCCAAATCATAAGCGTCACCTTCGGGAGATTTGCCAATAGCTTTTCCTAAGACTACTTCATCCTCCGGATATTGTTCCTGGAAATATTCAAAGACTTTAACCTCCATCACCTTTCCTATCAAATTTGACATACTAAAACCATCGTCCTGCATACTTTTCTCATATTGCTGGTACAATATGGCTCCCAAAGGGGTCAATTTTATTTTACCTTTATTCTCCTGTATTATGTAGGAATCTCTCAGTATTTTGAAGTCGCTTGAATTGGACAAATCCTTGACAAACTGCTCAGGTGAAGGAAGATTTTCATCTTGTTTTGATGGTTTGATGCTCTCAAATGCGATGTAATTATCTTCAAAGAGAGCATAGTCAAAATCAATTGGTAAATTCTCCAGCGTTAGCGGCAGGATTTTCCTATCCAGTTCTTTTTCCCTAAACAGGTATTTTAATGGCACTTTTTTGATCTGTGCCCAGATAGTAACGATTGGAACTATGCCTTTATACCCGCCGGTGATATTTAAAATCGATTCTGAAGTACTGATGGAATTAAGTACTTTCAGCAAATTCATAATGCCCGTCTCAAAATCTGATTGTTGGTCAATGCGTAGCTTTCTGATGATAAATTTACTGTCGTCTTGTTTTTCAAAAACAGAGGCAGGCCGGTCAAAATTTACCGCTAAAACTCCCGGATACTTGACCGTATTTTTTTCAGATTCAAACCAGCTTTTAATCAGTTCGGCCGCTAATACAGAAAGAACAGTATCTGTGGCCAGAAGGTGTACTGTTACCTCTTCATTCAATTCCTTCTGGATAGCAATAATGCTGGCAATCTCGGCAGAAAGATCATCATACCGATAATATTGTTTTTTTTCCAATGGAAATCTAATATAACGCCTTACGTCATTCTCTCTATCCTGCCAGAAATCATAAGCTGTGGGTGCCTTTTTCAATTCATCAAATAGCTGAGAAAAGGTATTTCCTCCGAATTTCAGTAGAAAATTCTCAAAAATAGATGTACCAACGGTAGTGATTATTGATCTTCCCATTTTAATCTGCGATGGAGGATTTTCCGATCAGAATTCGTCCAAATCCTTCTTTCCGGCTGTCATATACCACATTTTTCCATGCTTCACGAGCTTCGCTGACAGAGGCCAAATGCAAGGAAGCCAGCAAAGGTATTTTAGAAACATCCTCTAACTCAAAGTAGTAAACTGAACCGGCGGGTACTGCTTTATACATGGGTTTAGGCTGCTTATGGTACACATCGAATCCGCCGATTGGGACTGGTTTGCCAATTGCAGCAGCCTGAAGTTTTAGCGGCAATCCATTCCATGTACCTTTGTAGGTGTTGTCTTTATCCGACCATTGAAGCCAGGATGGTAACCAACCTGTCTTAAAAATAGCCGGCGTCAAAAGATAAATCTTAAAAAAAACAGATTCCGGCGTCCATTCAGGTAGAATGCCATCCTCCTCCGATAAGATATAATGAACGGCTTTACCTTCTCCGCCAATTTTTGAAAAACCTTCTTTATCCAAGCTGCCAGAGGGTAGCCCTTCAAAATCAATTTCTATCAAAGTCTCATTGTTAGGTTGATCTTCATCATAGGCTGCCTCGGCAGGAAAAGCCATTCGCTTCATGCCTACCCGATACAGCATTCCCTCGCTTGCTGCATTGTACTGCCGGTTTCGGCCAATCCCGATCTTAGCTTCAGTAAGAGCAAATTCAGTATAGGGATAAACCTTGCCTTCATTTGGCCATTCATCTGAACCAATGTAACTTCTTAGTGACAGATTTGTTACCCAGCCTGAAGCATCTTCTACGGCTTCACTAATCGGAGGAATGAGGCGGTATGGCAAGTCATAACTATTGACGCCATTGTTTTTAGCTGGCTCAAGCATTATATATTCTTCATGGCCACTCTTGACCTTCACGATATCTCTTGGGGCAATGAAGTGTGGAGAGTCATTGATATTAAAATAAATCGCCTGAATCTCCAGATCGCGTGTGGGATCATCGGCCGTATTTAACAGCGGTAATTGCTGTGGATTCTGAATAAAATACAGCGTTCTTATTGTACCATAAAATACTGAAGGTGGTGGCGGGAAAAGGCTCTCCGCCCAGGTTTCCTCCCCCATCGAAAAAGGCTTGGCGTCTTTAAAGAACAAGGTATCCAATGCATTCATGCGAAGTTTCATATTAGCTCAATTTTCTGTGCAGGAAGTCAACAATATGCAGGCCATGAACAAAATTTTCTGCTTGGTTGTAGGATGCGCCTATCCACCTGTGGGAAAAGAGTTCTTTGACATTTGGAATGATATCCAGATGCGAGTCCTTCTCCACTTTGGCTTTTGCTACCAGCCGTTCTATTTCACATCCAAAAGCTTTAGGTGAAACCTTTCCGAAATCATCCAGACTTAAACCGGCAAGGGTATAGAACTCCAGGCTCATGTTGGTTATGAATCTGTTAGAATAAACCTTTTTTAATCCGCTAAAAACCTTGCCCAAAGCCTCCCAATTCGAACAACCATTTGGGTTATCAGGGTCTTTATCCCATTTGTATACTGTCTGCTGTACCTCCCCGGAAGCCTTCACCACTGCCAGACCGAAGGCATTGCGCCCTCCCTGTTTTTTGGCTGCTTTTTCCATATCCCGAGCTCTTTGAACAACCATCCCCAAGGGCTCTTTATAATGCGCAACCACGATGCCGGCAGAGAAAGTGAGTTCTTCACCCGGATTTTTATCCAGCAAATCGTTGTTTACCAGTTCGTGAAATTTTTTGCGCAGTTCCGTTACTGCCTCAAAAAGGTAGTGAAGATTGAGGAACCCCAGGTAGTCGTCACCGCCTGCATACACGGTTTTGCCCCGGTTTTCATCATCCACTATTTTTTTTGCTTCCCGGCCAAAGGCAGATAATTTTTGAGACAGGTCACTATGAAAAGGCTCCAGGCCAGCACCATCCTTAAGTTTATCTCCAGAAAACCATTTGCCCATTTGATCGCCATCGAAGGCGAGGACAGCATAGTACTTGTCGAATTTGAATCCGGCTTGCTTCAGCTGAGCATGCCGCTCTTTTGCTAATTGAAGTTGCTGAGAGTTGGGAATTTCCACAGTGGTAAGGTTCTCCTCATAATAAAACTGATCATTAAAATTGGTCCAATTCTTGGTATCAAGTTTTAATTCCCCGGCACTTCCTATAAGTTTACCAATATTGAATACAGCTTCAAAATATTCACATGCTTCGGAGTGTTCGGCTAAACTTTTGTACAGAGCCATTCGAGCTGTGGAGGGGAACCCTTTAAAGAGACTTTCTCCCCTTTTGAAAAATCGTTTAACAGTACTTATACCGCTCAAGGCTTCTCCTTGACTCCATTCAGAATCGTTCAACCCAGACGTGAAAGTTAAATCGCTATTTTGAATCAAACCATTATGCCTGATCATTGCCGGCGACTCCCATCCGCCAACAGTATTCTGCCGCTTTCGGTAAAACAAGGCATTATTCTCTCCATCCAGGTTACATTTCCGCCCCCGCTCGCCAAAGTCTACTCCGTCTTGATAAGTTAGCTGCGCAAAAGGCCGCACGTTTTTCACCGAGTTCAACAGATGTTCCAGTGCCCGATATGCTTCTCTGTATTTTCCCCGTTCAACCGGCTGGAAAGCCCAGTGGATGTCAAGATGATTATCGATTTGCTGCCAGAAACCACCAGGGGCGCTGAGATTGCAACTTTCGAGTGCTTCCTGGGCAATCTCCCGAAAGCGTCCACGCACTGCATGTTCTACTCCACCTACCGTATTTCCGGCAAGGGTGCGCAGCTGCGCCTCTGCAGGCTCATCGGCATAAGTCAGCTTCACGATAAAGCGGTTGGGCAAAGAGGCTTCCGTATCGGTGCGATCGTAGTCAGGGAAGATGGGCTTGAATGTAGCGCCCTGTGATTTTGCGGTACGCTTGCAGGCATCCATACCAACCCTGGCCAAATCTGATAGTATCCGACTACCGGCATACAAATCCCGAGTCTTGCGCGCCTGCGCGATAAAGTTTTGGACAGGGCCGATGGCAAAGAGAAATAAGTAGGTCATATGATTTCCAATTTACTTATTCAGAGTACTGACGTAAAAAATTAATGATGATACCGCAGAAAGGCTCCAGCCTTCCGTTTTCATCAGGCACCTTATAAGCAGCAATCATAGTATCTACTTCGGAAGGTTCTATATGGGTTTCCGCAAACGGTGCTAAGGCGCTTTTTCTGAGGACGATCAGTTTTGCACAGTTTAAATTCAGTGTTTCTTCAATCCCTTTCTGTATAATTGGATTTGAAGTGACCAATAATCCTTCATCCGATACCCGGAATTGGAGTTCGCAGTCCAGGTTTGTGGGAAAAAGGGCGGCAGGTAATTCGTTCTCATTCTTTTGAGAATCACAGTGAACCTCCCTTGGTTTGGGCACGCGCTCATTGCCATGACAGGATGAAACAAGATTCTGATAATTAAACGTTTGATCCGGAAATCTCCCTTTAGGTTGGAGGTGATCGATGCGCGATTGTTCATCATCCTCAGGAATGCCCGAGTGAATTTGCCGGTTACAATAAGCACAAACATAACCCTGTTCTTCTGCCAATAAAACCTGCAATTTTTGATGTGCCCTGTTCTTTTTGAACAAGTTCCACTGCTCATTTCCCGACCTGCCAATGAGTTGTTTACTTCTTCGCCTTAACCAGTTTTCCAGAAAGTCAGGCGGATTATCACTTTTTACAATATGCTTCATCGATTGAGAATTCTTTTTCGTTTCAGCAGGCCGCGCATTCGCAATACATCAGGGTGCTCAGCGCCACGATCACCGTGCCGGTCAATTTCCTGGATTAATTCATTTAATTTACGTTCCGCCTCCTTGAGGGACTGAGAGGTGCCTTCAGCAATAAGCTGACTGATTTTATCAATTTGGATGCTAAACTTTCCGGCAGCTACTTCCATAACTATTTCCAGAATATCATCTACCTCACGGCCATATGTTTCATCTGCGCTGGAAAGTTGTCCCTGATTCAATACCAGTATATTTTTTGACGGGAGTCCACCTAATATAATTGGGCTATGTGTCGTAATTACTAACTGCACATTAGGGAAAACTTCCCGCAATTTGGCAACCACCTTACGTTGCCAGCCTGGATGAAGGTGCAGGTCGATCTCGTCAATCAGTACTACGCCCGAGCCTTTGAGAGGGTCTTCTCTTCGCGGATTGGCAATGGCCAGTTGCCGGGCAAAATCGGCGACCAATGCCAGGATGACCTGCTCGCCCGAAGAAAGTTGCCGATAGTACAAGCTCGTTTCTCCTTTTTGGATGACCATTTCTCCTTTTGGAAAATCTTCACTCCACTCGAAGGAAATGTCAGGAAAAGTCAAATTATCATCTTCGTTCAAAAATTGTTTTACAGCCTGAATAATGGCGTCGTATATTTTTCTATTACGGGCATCGCCGTTTTGTTTTTTTTGTGGCTGCGTTTTGATCAAGTATTGCAGCCCTAGCCATGTTTTCAGCGTTGGAAAATGAAAAGAATCGGCCGCAAGTTCTTGGTTGGAGTAGTTGCTGAAAATACCGGTGTCGATTAGCCGGGCATCCGAAGAAGCTTCTTCATCCAAGCGGCGGATAGGAAAATAGGCTAAAACAGGTAATTCCATTGAAGTAACCAGATCAAAGCTCGGGTTACTGGATTTTTGTATCCATTCTAACAGATGCTCCTTAAGCGAATCTCTGACTCGGTTTTGGATGCCTTCTTCCTGATAATAAGTGGAAAACTCCGCAGCAAGATGCTTTTGCCTGGTTAACCGTAAACCTATTCGATAGCTATAATTGTCTTCTATTTTCCAGTCCTCCACGTAGTTTCCATCTCTATCCTGAACTTCTTCTTTGTACGGAAAAGACATTTCAAGGCCAAGTTGTATTTCCGCATCCCCCTGCTCTCCCTGATCGTTGTTGACATCGAAATAACCAAAAAACTTGCCAGGGTCATAAGAACCACCTTTCAACAAACAGGCGACATCATCCAGGAGCCCTCTAACGGCGTCAAGAATGGTCGATTTGCCTGCACCATTCACACCGATAAAAACTGTCAAATCCTCGTCAAATGGAACGGTCAGTTGCCCTTCAAATCCCCTAAATCGCTTGATAACCAATTCCTTTATTGTGACCGTAACTTTAAATGCACCTAATTCATAAGCTTCCATGCTACAGTATTTTCCGTTTAAAATCATCCTGTAAGTTACGACTGATTTTAAACTTATCCTTGTCTGGTATAGTATTCAAAGTAGTAATGACTGGAATGTTGCCTCCTACAACGGAAACATAAACCGGCGAAGCAAAGCGACCGCGGGTAGCGTGGCCTAGCGTAACTTCATACACCGCCCCATATTGTATCTTTAGATCATGGGTAGCCTGGCTTATCTTTTCCAGGATGCGGCTATCGGGTTTACCCCATTCGATTTCCTTGATGTAGGGATAGTCTGGGTTTTTCGGGAAATTGCCGACAATCTTGTCACCCTGCTTAGTAAAATGCCTGGATAGTTTTTTCACTAACGCCAACAATTGATCGATATTTCGAGGATAGGAGTTTTCCAGTACTCGCCCATTCCATTCAACCTGTTCAACAACAAAAGCCCCCATCCCACGCCGACTGCGTTTACCTACGCCCCCCAACACAGACAACAGTTGGAACAACGCAATCAACTGGTCTGCCTTATCCTGACTGATTGTCCGAATCAAGACTTTAAATTGCTGTTCCGGTCCAAAAGCATATCCACTGCCTTTCCGCGGATCATGGGGTACTAATCTTTCTCCAGAATTGATCGTTTTTTTTCCAAGCAGCGCTACCTGCAAAGAAAACGAACTGCGCGAAGCGGCATCGCCGGTCCCGCCAAAGAGATTGCCTTCTTGTTTTTTGAGTTCAGTATAATTTCCGGATTCGACCAGATCAGCCTTTATCGCCCGCCACCAAAACCGCATCGCCCCCTTAATACTGGGCGCCCTCAACTCCGGCGTCCTTCCATCCGCTCCTGCCAGGAACATTGGCGTAATGACTTTACAATGAAAAGTGATCGTTTCCATACTATGACAACTTTAATTGTTTCCAAATTTCTGTCCCGCAAATTTCGGGTCCCATTTACTCACCACCCCAAACCCCCGACTCACCCCCCTCCCCAGCCCAATATACCCCGGCAAAACCACATCCGCCTTAAACCTTAAATCAAACGTCAGCATCCCCACCCCCTCGAACGGGCGGAAGCGGCGGCCCAGGATATGCAGGATAGACACGTCGAAACGCCGCCGGAAGCGGTGCCCCACCCCGTTGGCGAAGCCCAGGATGTGCCCCGCCAGGATGCCTTCCAGCATTTTCGCCTGTTCGGACAAGCTTTCCAGGCGGCTGAAGCGCTCGTAGTTTTCCTGGTTGAGGGCCGCCCAGTGGCGGAGGGTATAGTAATGGGGCTCGTCGGCGACGCCCAGGTGGTAGGTGCGCACTTTGAGGTCCGAGATGTTGGCGTTGTAGTGGCGGCCGGCAAAGGTAAGTTGCCAGTCGGGCTGCATGAAGAAATGCTGCGCCTGGTCGACGCCCGGGTCGATGAAGACGATGGAAGGCCGGCGGCGCTGCCGCTTGTACTGCACCAGCGGGTAGCGGTAGTGGTAGGCCGACTTCACGGAAGGGTCGTTGTTGTGGTTGTGGAACAATTCATGTTCCAACCCCACCTTTTCGATGACCGCCCCGCGGAAGGCCGGCGTCTCGTGGGCGGCGATCTCGGTGTCGAACGCTACGCTGAGGATCCGGACGGGCTTCATAGGCGTTGATGTTGGGTTGTTTTCATGGTTTTAGTATCTGGTGCTTAGTGTATTTTAAGCGGACTTCCCCTTCCCGGAAACACCAATATTGGTTGTAATGCGGGTGGCTGCACCTCCTTCAGAAGGCTGGGAGGCAGCGCGGGCGGTATCCGGTTTTCAATCAACTCGCGCGCCAATAGAAAATTGCCGCCCGAGAGGCATATGGCTTACTGGCCATACTATAATGGCCTCTGCCCTGCTCCTCTGTCATTCCCGCCGGGCATAAAAAATCCCTTTGCCGGCAATGGCCAAAGCACGAATCCTCGTTAAAATGGAAAATGGTTTAAGAGTGAATTATCCCAGGCGACAGGATAGTTCGCAATATAGAAAAATGAGCAAAATAATGCAACCCGAAAGCCAATATATTGTTGGAAAAGTTCGTTTTTTTAGGGTTCCGGAGAAACGGCGGCCCGTCCCTGCGCGCGGCAAACGGGCCGCCGTTTTTCCGGCAAAAAGTTTTTTGAAAAAAATGCTGTTCGCGAATGACACTTCCCGGCCTCCGGTGCCATTAGGAAGTAACGGGATGGAAAACACGGCAGGCAGTTCGGTTCCTGATGGCCAATAACCCAAACAACCAACAACTGCCCCGCGCCCCTCCCGGAAGCCATAACCAGCAACCGGCCGGGCACTCCGTTCCTGCCGCGACCATACGCCTTCATTTGCTGCAACCTGAATCCAGCAAAGCGCGCGCCGCCCCGGCGGCCGCCATATCATTTTCAGGTAAAACTTGCAGCATGAAGCGACAGCATTTGACCCCGGCGGAGGCCCTGGCGGGCATCCGCAGTTACGACCAAACGACCATCGGCCGGTACTACCGCTATGTGCGGCGCCGCGCCTTCCGCCTGTTCTGCTACGGCCCTCCGGGCAGCCCCGCCTATGTGGCGCTGGAGGACTGCTTCAACCCGGCCTTCCTGGCTTTCCTGGCCCGGGCGCGCAGCCCGCAGTTCGAGCCCCGCAACCTCGACGCCTTCGCGCTGGAGTTCGTCCGCCGCTCTTTCCTCGACGCCCTGAAGAAGGAGCGCCGCCACGGCCACGACGAGCTCACCCCGGCAGTGGACCAGCCGGACGGCCCCGCCCCTCACCTCACCGCCGAGAGCCTCTTCGGCGCCCAACCCGATGTACTGCTCCTGCATTGGTACAGCTCCCTGGAGCAGGTGTCGCGCCGCCTGCTCGACCTGCGCGTCCAGGGCTACAACCACTACGAGATCGCCGAGCGGCTGCCCCTGGCGCCGGGAACGGTGCGCAACCGGTACTCGGCGCTGGTAAGGGAGGCGAAAGGGGTGCTGGGAAGGCGGGGGTAGGAAGGATTCATTGGGGGATGGTTATATTGTTATATGGTTATATTGCTAATACTACTTTGTCACTTTAAAAAATTAACCGCGGAGGCCGCAGGGAACCACAGAGTTTCAGCCTTCTCTGTGGTCCTCCGCGCCTCCTGCGGTTTAAATTTTAGGCGCCAGGAGCGCTAAGCAACTGCTGGCAAGCAGTTGTGCAGCTCCCCACTTAAGACCTTCGCTTTAAAGTAACAAAGTAGTATTAAGTGGTCGGACACAATTAAATTACGTTTCGTTCGCGAACGTCTCCGCCTGCGCCGAAGCTACGGCGGACAGGTATGACGCGATGCGGGATAATAAGCAAGTCTCTCTCCGGCTGCCGTAGCTTTAGCGAAGGCATGCGACTTGCGTGAGCCGCAAAAGATGTTGATTTACGCCAGTCGGGTGCATGGATGCATGGGTGCATGGGACACTATCGCTCGTCCGGGGCCCCGAATGCGCGAACAGCGAACAGCGAACAGCAGTTGGGGACCACATATCGAACCTGGGTTAAGGTTCGGCTACCGCCTGATGGGGTATCGACCTATGGCTGGACAAGTTGCTGTTGTCGGTTATTAGTTGTCTGTTAGGGAACCCAATTGTTCAGGCGGCCCACACTACTAGACATTTTTCTGGACACAGAGTACGCCGAGAAGGCACAGAGCCACACAGAGACCTGATTATCAATGGAAAAAACTCCGTGCACTCTGTGTTGACCTCAGTGCTCTCTGTGTCCAAAACCATTTTGTCCAGTGGTGTGCAGGCGGCCCCAAGGCCAAACCGGCAACAAACAACGAACAACCCCATTTAACCATCCAACAATTTACCCTCCCCCCTCACCTCCCTCAGCCACCCCTCCAGTTCCTCCCCCAAGCCCTGCCGGTCGAACAGCTTCACGCGGTGCAGCTGGGCGCGGTGGAGGAAGGCCTTTTTCACCTCGCCATCCCGGCCGCGCAGGTTGCTCAGGGTAAGCAGGGCGGCCTCCACCCGCTGGCCGAACTCGTTGCGCAGGGCGGCCAGCTTGTAGACGGAATCCTCGAACAGCTGTTTAGCTTTAAAGCCCAGGCCGACCTTGCACTCCATAATATACAAGGTATTGTTGAAGGTGAACAGCAGGTCGCACTCGTTGGGCACGGGGTGGCCGCCGGCGTTGGGCCGCGCCACCTTCACGCCACAGCGGATGGCGGCGCCGGGCAGGGCGAGGCTTTCCTTCACGCGGGCGTAGGCCCACTCCTCCAGCCAGCCGCCGATGAGGTACTCCACCGCTTCCCGTCCCAGCTGCCCGTTTGCAGGCAGGGGGTAGCCGATGGCGCGCAGGAAGGCGGCCAGCTCCAGGCCCGCCGGCACTTCCACCGTTTCTTTCTGCTGCACCTGCCGGTAGCGGTCGCGCAGGCCTTTCATCATCAGGGCGAAGGGGCGGCCGCCGTCCATCGCTTCCAGGAAGCGGGGCAGCACGGCGGCAGTGTAGGCCGGGGGCTGGTGAAGCTGGCCTTCGCCCTTCCTGGTTTCGGCGGCGATGCCATAGCCGGCCAGGTACTCCCGCAGGCTGATCCGGTAGCCGATGGGGCGCTCCCGGCGTTGCGCCTCCGGATATACCTGAAGGTAGGCGTTGCGGCCAATGGGCACGTAGAAGATGCTGCAGCAGTGGGCGTAGGCGGGCTGGGTGAAGTAGTCGTACAGGGCGATGGACATCACCTTGGTGCCACTGGTCAGGTTGACGTAATAGTGGTTGCCGCTCGTGGGCAACCGCAGGGCATCCAGTTGCCGCTTTATATCCGAAAGGTTATCGGCTTCAACGCTGGCCTTCCGCCACCTTTCTGCGGGAATGCCGGTGGAGGACAGGGTGTGATCCAGCCGGCCCTTCGCTTCCATCAGGGGCGTAGTGATGAAAATATACTGCTCCACCATCCGGAAGGCGGGATCGCGGATGAGGAAGATATTGGGTACGGTCTGGTCGCCCACCAGGCTGATAAGGACGTTTGCCATCCGGCAAAGATAGGGAATGGGGGGCTATTCGCGGTTCGCGGTTCGCGGTTCGCTATTCGCTGTTGGCTTGATTGGCCGGCCGGGGCACGAGGATGGGCGCGGTTCAGCGGGTTGCCTTTTTTCTTTCTCTTCTCCTTCACCCTGCCGTACCCGGCAATATAGCGGTTGGGCAGTTATTCATCCAATATTAACACCACTTTGTCACTTTATACTGGCATCGCTGGTTTTGCTTCTGACAAAACCACGCGTTCGCCAGTATAAAGTGACAAAGTAGCATTACCTACGAGCCACTTAAAAGTGGCCCGTCCGGGCTTCAGCTCAGCCCCCTCCTGTCCACCCGCACCACCCCGAACCCCTGTGCCGCCGCGCCGCCCAGGCCGATGTATTCCGGCAGGAACAGGTTGCAGCGGAAGCTCAGGTCGAAGCAGTGGTAGCGGATGCCCCGGCAGGGCAACTGCTGCTCCCGCAGGATGTGCAGGTTGGTTATTTCTATGGGCACATCGACCTGCCAGCCCACGCCGGCGGCGAAGGTGAGGATATGGTTGGCCAGCAGGTCCTTCAGGAAAGCCCGGCGTTCTTCCTCACCTTCCAGCTCCCGGTAGCGGCGGTAGTTGTCGCCGTTCAGCGCCTGATACCTGAAGATGTTGTAATCGTGCCAGCCCTTGCCCGCCTGCAGGCGGAAGCGGTAGAGGCGGGCCTCCTGCACACTGAGGGGATAGGCCCGGCGGTTGACGGTCACGCTGGCATTGCCGGCCGCCTGTATGGAGGCTTTCACCCGGGCCGATTGCGGCCCCAGGCAGAGCAGCATGGGCTGGTACCGGCCGTAGTACCGCCGCATCTTGAACTGGGCGAGCGGATAAGGAAAAGGGTTGGCAGGCGGTCCGGCAGGCGGTTTATCCGGAAGGGTTCCCCTCTTTTTTGGAGGTTCCGGCAGGGGCAGCCCGTCGTACCCCCAGCCCAGGTAATCCATCACGGCGGCCCGGAAATCGGGCGCTTCCCAGGGGTCGATTGTGGCTTCAAAGGACAGGCGGAGCAGGTTGAGGTAACTCATAAGCGGGCTTTGTGGTTTTGTTTTTGCTGTCCTCCAAACTTAAGCGGTTTAGCCGTCCGGTTTTTGGTCAAAAAAACAGCTAAATTCTGTTAAAACTTGCCAAATTTTTCAGAAATTAGATTTTTAAACGCTGTTTATCAATATTTTATATTATACGCTATTTTTTTTAAAATGATAACTGCGATACGACATCTGCCTTTTTCGTTGCTCAAAAAGCAGATGTCGCCTCGCAGCTCAAATAGCATGGCCAAACCAAAACTATACCGGCTCCTGGAGCAGCTCGACGGGCGGGAGTTGCCGTGGTTCGACAAGTTTGTCGGCTCCCCTTATTTCAACAGCAGCGAGCTGCTGCCCAGGCTTTGGGGTATCCTGCGCGAGGCGTTTCCCGATTTTGAAAAGCTGAGCCGGGAACAGGTTTTCGCGGCGCTCTGCCCGGGCCAGCCCTTCGACGCACCCTTCCTCAACGCCCGCTACAGCGAGCTGGGCCGCCTGGCGGAGGAATTTTTCGTACAGCAGGAGCTGCGCCGCAACGCCGCCCTGTCAGGCCCGGCCCGGCGGGCAGCTTACCGCTCCCGCAAACTGCCCCGGCGGTATCAACGGGAGTGCCGCCGACAGGAAGAGGAGCTGGAAGCCGACAGCTGGGATATCCGGAACGCCGGCCGCCTGCTGGGCCTGTACGACGAGCTGTACTTCGGGCAGATGCGGTCGGCCCGGCAGGAGGAGGGGAACGAAACGGTGCAAAAGGCAATGTTTTACCTCGACCGGCACTTCATCCTGCTCAAGCTCAAATACCTGGCCGACCTGTACGCCCGGCAACAAACCTTCAACGAGTCGCATGCTCCTCCGTTTCAGGAGGCCGTCCTGGCGGAAGCCGCCCGCATCCAGGAACATAGCCCGCTTGTGCGCCTGTATTACCGCCTGGCGCTCCTCCTGCGGGGCGGATTTTCCGAAGAAAGCTTCCGCGCCCTGTGGGGGATTTTCCAACAGGACAGCAGCCGGCTGCCTCCGGACGAGCAAAGCTTCTTCATCGCCAAGTTCGCATCCCTGGCCTTCCAGCGCCTGACCAGGGGGGAAATGGTTTACCAGGACTTGCTGATGGAGGTTTATAAACACGCCGACGAAGGCCAACTGCTCGTCGAAGACGGACAGATTACCGACACCAGTTTTTCCAATGCCTGCACCGTCGGTATCAATGCCGGGGCGTTCGACTGGGTGCTCGGCTTCATGGCCCGCCACAAGCAATACCTGCCGCCTTCGGAAGCCGAACAGGCCTACGCCCTGGGCAAGGCCGGCGTCCTCCTCGCCCGGAAAGACTACAAGGAAGCCCACCTGCTGCTCCAGGGCATCCGGGACAGGCGCCCGAATTTCCAGCTCCGGCTGCACTCGCTCACCTTGCGCTGCCTGCTGGGCTTATGCCTGGAAGACACCAGCTGCTATTCGGCGCTCTGCCACGGGGCGGAGGCCTTTAGCCGCTATATCCGCCGGCAGCACAGCCTGGCCGCCGGCCGGAAACAGGGCTACCTCAATTTCATCAAGGCTGTCAGAAAAATCGCCGCCCTGCGCCTCCACGGATGGGCATCAGCCCGCGCCCGCAGCAGCCTCCGGCAGTGGGTGGGCAGCCTCGACCCGCTTATGCTCCGCCCCTGGCTGGAACAACTGCTGTGAAATGAGGGAATGAAGGAATGAATACGGACTCCTTCTTTCCCTCTTTCCTTCTACAAATCAACCACCTCCTCGTGCCCAGGCCCGTCTTCGCCGCCGTCGTCTCCTCCTTTGACGTGTTTTGAATGTTGGGGCCCCAGGGCAAAGGCCTTGAAATCGTCGATTTGCCACTCCTTTACCGTGGCCGTTTTTGCAGCTTCCTGCTTTCTCATAGCACAAAATTTGGGGTGAAACAATGGCCAAACGGACGGGCGGCGGGGGGAATGGTTATTGGCCTGACGGTAGGCAGAGGCCGTTATTGGTTGTGATGGGCTGCCCGCAGCAATAACCAGTACCATCACCCCGGCCGGGCAAGCGAAATAACGGACATACCCTCCCCGTCACGCCGGGGTGGCAGCCGTCCTGCGCCGCTTGCGCGGCGCCGTCTTGTTGTTTGGCAGTATCACTAAGTAATGGCCGGAGAAGGGGGGAAATGTCATTTGGGGAACAAGGAGAAAGCCCATTTGAATATATGGGAAACAAACTCGACCAAAACCGCCCATCAGCTGTTAGGGTAAAAAACCGACCCGTTCCTATGGCCAATGCAACCACCACCCAGCAAGAGCAGTTTATCCCTCTGCATGCCTTCCTGTCCAACCTGCCGCAGGCCGACGGCTTCCCCTATCCCGTCGAGCTGAGCTTCCGGCCGCTGCTGGAGTACCTCGAAGAAAAGGCGCAGGGCAGCGAACAGCCTCTGAAAGGGTTGTTTCAGAAGCTACACCAGCAAATCGATGCCCTGCAGGCAAAGATTTCCGGCGGGCAGCTGCCGGAGGCGCCGGAAGAGGAAAGCGCTATCCAGGCGCTGCTGTCCTTGTTTTTCCCGCTGAACGAGCAGGAGCAGGGCAGGGCCTTCGCCG
>JAGFJD010000512.1 GCA_024102975.1 Phaeodactylibacter sp.
CACACCTGGACGAGAAGCCTGTCCCGCTCATTAGCGCAGCAGGGCTGTGGAATGGCGCTTCCATCCACGACGGGCATTCCACAGCCCGTCGCGGAGCTTGAGCGGGAAGTCCAGGTGGGGCTACAAAGCAAAAACGGCCCGGCTGCGACAGCAGCCGGGCCGTTTTGCTTTTGCGTCCCCATTTTGCGGCATAAGTTCCATATGAGCGAACGCCGCCCGCCGCCCGGCAAAAGGGCTGTGCTTTGCGCCTTGCCCGCCAGCACTTCAACCGACGACACTTCGGTCCTGGCCGCAGTTACATTTTTTTAAAAACAGGCACCGTAGCCCGCCCAACTTCGATTGAGATAGTTTTACCTCCCAGGTATGTTTTTCCGTCCAACCCTTTCCACTTTCCTTTTGGCAAGACTACCTTTCTTTCCTTCGCGCCTTTTTCCAGCACGGGGGCCATCAGGTAATCCGGGCCCAGCATGAATTGATCTTTGATCCCGGCGTACCCCTGATGGGGGAATTCGTATTCCATGAGCCGGACGACAGGCTCCCCCGTTTGTGAGGACTTAACCGCCAACTCCAGAACCAGAGGGGCGAATTTTTCTTTGAGTTGCACAGCTTCTTTTATAGCAGCCACATGTTCTTCATCCAGAATCCTGAACGGGTTGACTGAAAACTGCATCATAGGCATCAGGGCATGTACCTGGGCGGCCCGCACGACCAACTCCTGGTCGATGGCCTTTATGCTTTTAAAATTGATATACTCTCCGCCTCCGATCATGTCGGGGCAGGCATAAGGATACCCCATGAGCCCCTGTAAGCCGATATGCGGGATCAGTTTTTGTACGTCCTGCCAGCTGTGGTTCTTATCCCAAAGGCGCTGGGCCAGCGCTTGGCCTCCCATTTGCCAGCAGGCCCGGTATTCGTTGAGGGGGTATTCCAACCCAATTTCCGCAAACATCCGGCTGTGGTCATTTACGGTTAGGGTAGAATCAAAATAAGTAGCGTTGTGGTAAAATTCGGTGTCGCCGGCATCCAGTTTGAATCCGTCCACGCCATAAGCTTCCTGTAAATAATCCAAACGATCCTTAAACCACTTCCGGGCGGCCGGGTTGGAGAAGTCCAGCACCGCGCTTACGCCGTTCCACCAGCGAACCATTTTGGGTTCGTTTCCGTCCGGGTCTTTGATAAAAGCATAATACGGGCTATTCTTCAGCAGGCGGTATTCCCTCGAATCGGGGCTTACGAACGGGCATACCCAGAGCATGACTTTAAAGCCCATAGCGTGCAGGCTATCCATCATAGCCCTGGGGGCGGGGAACCGCCCGGGATGGAAATCCCATACGCCGTAGTCTTCCTGCCAGGTATCGTCGATCATCAGAACACCGGGAGGCAGCCCGTTGTCGAGCATGGACCGGGCGTAGGCGAGCACGTCCTCCTGGTTCTGGTTATGGGTAAGCTCGATCCAGGTGTTGTACTGGGGCTTAGTGAACATGATGGTATCGGGAATTTTCCCGGAGAAGGGAAAATGATTTTTTGAAGCCGCCAGGTAAGCTTCCTTCAGGGTGTTGCCGGCTTTCCTGATCACAAATTCTCCCGTCCCGTTGAGTTGGATCTCTTCCTCCGAAATGGTATAGGCAAAAGGCTGATCGCTGTAAATGTATCGGCCCTGGCTGGAAACCAGGAGAGATTGCAACTGATTGGGCGACCAGGAATGCGAAAAGTCAAAGGAAAATGCGCCGGTATGAGGCATTTGCTCACCGAGATGGATTACACCGGACCACCAGTGTTCATTGGGATTAACCGGGATGGTATCCTGAGCGCTGAGGGAGACAGTAAAGGAAAACAGAAAAAATACCAGCTTAGCTATGTGTCTGTCAAACTTCATGGTTTAATGTTCATTATTTCTGAAATGCTTTTTTCCCTTCTCTCCAGGCTTTAATGAAAACCGGCCGTTCATAACTGCTGATCAGTTCTCCTTCTGACCCGTGCAATGCCAGATAGACGTTAATCGCTGCCGTTTCTTCCGGGACTGCCGGACTGAGGGGAACGATTCCGGCCAGCCCGGCATCCAGCGCCTGGATTTCAGCAGCAAATTTTCCTTCTCCCAGCTTCCTGTTACCCGCACTGATCTTCCAGTGTACGGTATAACCCGTTCCTTCCAGCAAAAGGTCATTTGCAATCCATATCTCCATCTCATCTTTGAGGTGGCTGAATACGGGTAGCGGCGCCAGCGGCTGATTTACCTGTGCCATAGCGAAGTAGCCTTCTTTTGGCCGCAGGTCATGACTGACAATGGATTTGGGCCAGTTTGCGGGCAGTATATCTACAAAGTGAAATTGCATATATCCGGCCACGTGTTGCGGCGACAACCGATAACCTTTGGTCACTTCGTCGAGTTGACAGGCCTGGAAACGCTGGCTGGCAAGGATGTATTCGCCCAGGTTCCGGGGCTGTTTCCCGTCAAAACCGATGCACATGCGCAGGTCGTCTTTTTTCCACTGCACATGACCCACCAGGGTGTCCGTAACGGGGGCCGGCGCCGGCCCCCAGGCCTTTGGGTAATGTTCAGCCATGGTCAGGTAACTGTCCAGGGCTTCGCTGCCATATTCTCCCTTCAGCACCAAACGGGAAGTGGCTATATGCTTCTGCCATTTCCAGGGCTCGTGGATATCGCAGTACCAGCCCGGGTATTCATGGACATCCTCGATAACCTGATCATAAAGCTCTGGTTCAAGCTCATAGAGCGCCCCGGGTTTCATCAGGTAGCCACATCCGTGTTGTATTCCACTTACCGGGTTGATGATGCGCTGGGCGTCTACGGACAGCACTGCTTTTACCCATTCAGCCACATGGATGGCTTCGGGGCGTTCGTTGCCAAGGCCGATCATGACGACTCCCGGATTATGATACGTTTCTTCTGCCAGCTTTGCCGCTGCATCTATGAGGAAGGGTTCAGTGTGTGCCCCAAAATCGGGAAAGCGGGAGCCTTTTTCCTGCATGGAAAGCAGCCCCAGGCGGTCTTGCAACGTTCTGGCCTCTCTGTTTTGTACGTGCTGGCAGGACCGGATAAAGTTGAAGTGGGCTGCCTTGAGTAGCAATAAGATCTCCAGCATCTTGTCTTTTTCTCCCCAAAGGCTCAGCGCATTCATGCCCTGAAGGTTGGCGCCCCGAAGAAAAATAGCCCGGCCATTGAGCAAAAAGGCCCCTGGCTTCAGGCCGGGCCGGGGATTCTTTTCGGAAACCATTTCAAATGAGCGGATACCTGTCACTACCTCCTGCGCATCAATCAGTTTATCTCCATTGTAGAGTTTGACACGGCAGCGGTACAGATAGGGGCTATCGGGCGACCAAAGCCGGGCGCCGGGTAGAGGGAGCTCAAATTGGTGTTGGCCTTCGCGGTTTGTTTTCAGGTTGAATTGCTGTTGGTAGGCTGTCCCCTCAAAGTTTTCAGGCAGCCAGGCCACCTCACAACGGTAGGCGGCCGCCTTTTGGGTGTTGAGGTGAAAACTGACCGCGGCTTTCAGGTTTGCAGGCTCAGTTCTTGTTTTCAGGCCCGAGATGACGGCGCCTCCGGTGTATTCCAGATATACCGGGCCATGGATGCCGTAGCCGTTACCCAGATGGCGGTCGCCTTTTTGGAGGCCTTTTAAAGACTGGCTGCGATCTTTCACGTAACGTTGATCTTCCGCTGGGGCCACGGGGAAAGGCGCCCAGTAGGCAGCCTGTTCGCCGAAGGCCGGCCCGTCTGATATGCGGACAGCCAGCTGGTTATTCCTTTTCAGCAAGCCGGTCACTTCGAAGCGGAAGGGTTGAAAATACTCGGTATGGCTTCCCAGGTATTGGCCGTTGAGGAATACCTCGGCTTTCCAGTCCACTCCTTCAAACACCAGGAATACCCTCTTGCCACCTGAGGAAGGCAGGGCCTGGAAATCGATGTGGTACCAGAGGATACGGCTTCCCGGTTGCCTGCTAGCCTCTACGTTGGAACTGTCCTGAAATGGAGAACGGTATTGCCACTCCGGCACGGAGGTTTCTTCCCAGAGGCGTTTTTGAAAATGCTTTTCCCATTCAGGCCTGTTTACCGGCGGTTCGACAGCTTGTTCCAGTTCGTAGCGTTTGTACCATTTGCCGGATATCGGCTGGCGTGTACGGATATTCAGCGGTTGAGGCAGGCTTTGCAGGAAGGGGCGGTAGTATTCCCGCAGGGAATCCATTACGGCTTGCAGGCTTTGCTCATCTGTCGGCGCCCGGTGAAACGGCTGGCCAACTAGCGAGGCGTAAAGCGTCAAGAGTAGTATCAGGGCTGTAAACAGTTTTCTGTAAAATGGCCTCATTTGGAAATGCATTATCTCGGGTTCTTAGGATTGAGGTCGCCAGGGAATATTGTTCCTCCCGGCAGGAAAAGAAAAAGCTTTCCCCTGCGGTCGCTTTCCCCGATCAAGACGGTGCCATCGGCGCCAATCGTCATGGCTTCAAACTGGTAGGCCCGTTTGGCGTAGTAGGGGCTCCTGTCTACCGAAAGATATCCCCAATTGAAGAACCCACCCTCGCCTGAAGTGGCGTAAGTGATCAGTTTGCAGGGTTCATCCAGCTCACCGGAGATAATGTAGAGCTGTTTGTCCTTCCCCAGCGCCATTGCCCTGGTTCTTCTGGAAAGGCGAGGTTTTCCCAAATTTGTAAGTATCTGTTGCTCCAGGTTGAGTTTAAAAATGAATCCATCCGAAGTGCTGCCCCAGATGAGGCCGTTTTCCCCCCGGATCAGTTGCTCCACCACAGGGTAACCATAGTAATTCCATGATTCCCAGTATTCGCCGGGGATGCGGAGATCTGTTTTCTCAAACCGGGCGGTTTCGGGGTCGAAAACAACAATAAGCCCACCGTCTCCGGATGTGACGATCCGGCCGTCGGGCAGGTACAATAGGGCACGGGGAACACTGCGCCAGGAGCGCTCCGGGCCGGCATACACTTTTTGGGCCACTAGCGGGCCGAATTTTTTGACCTCGCGGGTTTCGATATCCATGCTGAAAAAAATGGCATCCGGATAAGTGAGCCCGTAGGCCAGCTGTTCTGAATCATCCATGCACAGGGCGTACACAGAATTGTTCGGTTCAATGATGCCCAGGTCCTCCAGGGCGGCTGTATCTTCGGGCAGATAAACCTGCTCATCGGCTTTTCCCGGGCGATAGCGAAAAATGCGCCCTCCCTCATAGCCTTCATGGTAAGCCTTGATGTCTTCCCAAAGCTGTTTTTCTATCTGGCGGTGCCCACCCGGGATCTCCTGGGTAAGGGGGATTTCGTCCAGCAGATTTTTTCCGGTTCCGATGTATACCTGGCCGTCATTTCCTTGGGCTATGGTGTGAAAAACCCCTGTGGCGCCAGGGATCAGGCCCAGTGGGCGTACTTTGTTGATGAAACGGTCATAAAGGAAAAGGTACGATTGTTTTCCACTGGTAGCGCCATAGACATAACCATTATCCCGGTGGGTGAGAAGGGCAGAAATGCGGCTGTCGTCCGCCGGGATCTCCGTAACGCCCGGATAGCCAAGATCCCGGTAATCCAGATGATGGTTGTCAAAATTCGGGCTCACCCATTTTTGTGCCCAGCCGTTCAGTCCAATGAAAATAATAAATAAAGTATGAAGAGCTTTCATTATATCAAGTTCATAAATGAGCGAATTTCTTTCATTCGGGTAGGGGATAGCTCAACAACATCATCGCATAGTGCCATGCGCCTTCAATTTCTCCCGCGATGTATTCGGGGTCATGTTCTTCAACCGCTCCTGCAAAGTAAAGCCGGTTATCGATGGGGCTGTACACGGCGCCCCCCAGGCCATACACCTTTCGGCCATCTTCCGTTTCCATCCGCCCCAGTTGCCGTCTTTTTCCGGAAGAGATGTCATACTCCACCAGAACGGAAAGCGGTGGGGTATTTCTTTCCGCCACTTTACCGGTGAATTCCCGTTCATCCAATACGTCCCATGATTCGGCGGAGTAATCGAATGAAACAGAAGTGACCGGAGCATAATAGGCTTTGCCGGGGGGAGCAAGCGTAAAGGCGAGCGTTGCGATCGGTATTTTTTTGGGGTCGTCGTTAAGATACTTGTCCGCACACATCAACGCGAGTGGGGTGATGGCGCCCTCTTCTCCGGCATAAGGATCAAACCGGAATAAACGGCTATCGGCATTGGTTATGCCGTAAAATACTTCTTCTTCCGCCTGCCATTCCAAAATGCGCCAGAGTGCCTTGCGGTCAATTTTGGGGTTGGACATGGTCCTGGGAGGAACCTGCGGGTTATTAGGTATGGAAATATTCTGCAGGTCTTTGATGCGCCCTGTTTCCGGGTTGTATTTCCAAACTCTGTTCACAGGGAAAGCTCCGTAAATATTTCCCTTGTCATCCGCGGCAATGGTGCGGCAAATGTCCCAGTCATCCACCCTGCCCAGGCCGGTAGTGGTTTGTTTTTCCAGATCATACATGTACAAATGCCCGTCCTCCGCTAAACCGTAAAGGCGCCTGCGCTCCGGGTCGATACTCATGCCCAGCAGGCCGGCATGGCGGCTGATCCGCCCCAGGTTAACCAGCTCGCGTTCTTCGGGGTCGAACCTGAACCAATGGGCTCCGCGGTAGCTCGAGGGGTCGATACATTCCGGGCCGTTATCTTCGCAGAAGTCACCGAAATAAATTTTCCCATCCTTATCTTCCACAAAGGAAACATGGATCTTCCCACTGGTTCGGATACCTTGCCCTCTCTCCCCTTTGAAGACGGTGAGGTCTGCCAGGTGTTCCATTTTTCCTGTAGCGGGGTCGAACTCATAAAAATTGGCGGCATCGGCATGGGTGCAGAGCCCGATGTAGATCTTGCCCGATCTGGCGGTGTAGATGCCGCTCCACATGCTGTCGTCCTTTTTGTTCTCCGGGAAGCGGTGCGATTTGAGTTTGATAATGTCCTGGGCCTGGCCAGGGAGGGTAGTCAACAACACGAGTATGGACAAGAAGAGATAAGCAATGCTTGCTGGCTGATGCATAATATGACTTTTAGTATTTGTATTCTATCCCACCAAAATGGCTGGTGCCGCCATACGGAAAGTAAGGATGATCTTCGTGGGCTTGTTCCATCCAGGTTTCGGCCCGGGATACCATTTCCGGATATTCCCTGCTGAGGGATCGTTGTTCGGCCGGATCGGCCGACAGGTCGTAGAGTTCGGTTGGCGTCCCGAGGCCATATCGCACTGCTTTCCATTTGCCAAAACGGAGCGCCTGCCTGAATCCTCCGTGAGGCATGGGCTCCATCCAGCTCTTCCCGTTGAGCTGGAACTCCCAATAAAGGTAATCATGGGAAGGCTGATCGGATCTTCCCAGTAGTTCCGGCAGGATCGAGATGCCATCGTGTGAATAGCCGGTGGCGCTTCCGGCAAGTTCCACGAAAGTGGGCAATACATCCCATTGAGCCCCAATATGGGCCGAAACTTGTCCTGCCGCCACTTTTCCCGGCCAGCGAACGATGAGCGGTACGCGAATGCCGCCCTCGTAGAAGTCCCGTTTATACCCTCGTAAGATGCCATTGCTTTGAAAAAAAGCATGATCGTGGCGGTCTTCATGGTGCCCGCCGTTGTCGCTGGTAAAGAATACTACGGTATTATTCGAAAGGCCCAAACTATCCAGCAGGGTGGTTACTTCTCCGATTTGCCCGTCCATTTTTTGGATGCGCAGGGCGTGCAGCCGTTCTACTTCCGGCCAGCCTTTCGACAAGAAAGTGGTGTCGGCTTCGGCAAGCGTATTGGGAGCATGAGGAATTTTCAGGGACATGAACAGGAAGAAGGGGCGTTGGGTATTACTTCGAATGTACTGTTTGCTGCGGGCCAGCACAATATCATCCATGTAAATGCCTTGTTTATTCTTATTGGCCTCGATCAGCAACTCCTCTTTGCCGTCATAAAGCAGGTATGGATAGTTCTGGTCTCTGACAATACCCTGCGCGCCATATTTTTCTGTAAAGTGTGCCTTTGCCGCAGCAGAGAAGCGTTCCCTCACCGTTTCGTCAAACCCGCGATCTTCCGGGTGGGTAGGGTTGAAATCGCCTTCCAGGTGCCATTTCCCGAAAATGGCCGTAGCATAACCTCTGGCCTTCATGATCTCCCCCAGGGTGGAATCCCGGGCGGAGAGCGGCATCATGAGCCACTGGCCGTCCTTAAAACCAAAGTTGCCCCGAACCGAGGCATGGCCGGGGTGTTTCCCCGTCATCAGGCTGGCTCTGGATGGAGCGCAAACGGTGTTTCCGGCATAGAAATCGGTAAACCTCATTCCTTCTGCGGCGAGGCGGTCGATATTAGGCGTCCGGAACATTTCCTGCCCGTAACAGCCTAGTTCACCATATCCGAGATCGTCGGTAAGAATGAAAACAATATTGGGCTTTTGGGGAAGCTGCTCTTCCCCATCTGGCTTTTTAGGCCCGCAGGCAGCCAGAAAGATGAAAAAACCTAAAAGGGTAATATTGGCGTAGTTAAGATTCATTCTTTTTCGGGCTTAGAAGATTTTCGATTATTAATACGGATTCCCCATTTTCCATCCAGTGGGCATAGAGGCCATTTTTGTCATTCAGTATTTCAAAAGGAATGAAGGCTCCCAGGGCAATATCGAGGTCTCCATCCAGGTCCACATCTCCGCAATCCATCACCATCCAGCGGCCAAATTCCGGCTCCAGGCCGTAGGGGGTAAATTGGAGGCCGCCCTTATTTTCCAGAAAGACAAACCCTTCCTGCGGGCGATTGGCAAAGTCGGGGAAAAAGGCGATAGAGGCGATGTCGAGGTCTCCGTCTTCATCAAAGTCGAACGCCAGGGCCTTATAGGCGCCGTTTTGCGCGAAGAAAAAAGCCTCTTCGAAATTATCGGCCCCATCATTAAGGAAAATGCGTATGCCGTGGCAGGGCCGGGGGAGGGGCGTAAAATCTGCATTGTCTCCACAGGTGTAAAGGATATCCCAATGGCCGTCCTGGTTGAAGTCGGCGGCCTGTATGGAAGTGGAACCATAAGTTGGGGGGAAGCGCAGCAGGCGCTTTTCTTTGAACCCCTTTCCCCCCTGGTTTTCAAAAAGGCTGATGCATTCATCGCCCTGCCCGAAAAGCGCCAGAATGTCTACAAACCCATCCTGGTTAAAATCAGCCGTGTGGGCAGCGAGCGCCCCCGGCTGATCTTTGATGGCCTGCCGGGCCCATTCTCCCGCTTTTGTCCTGTAATAATATCTGAGCCCGCCGGTAAGATTGCCGAATTCAGCAACGGCCAGGCCTTCCTCCCCGTCGTTATTGAAATCGGCAAAGCTGGCCTGTACCGGGCGTTGAAGCTCTGGCAGCACACGGATGAACCCCTTAAACCCTATGCCCGTTTCATGGCTGATGAGCTGGACTAAACTGCCTTCCGGGCTGTCTGAGGGAAGCAGGTTGCCAATGGAGGTTAAAAAAAATTCATTTCCTTTTCGCTGGATCTGGACGGGTACGGCTGGCAAAAATACCTTTTCTGCTTCCCGGAGCCGAGGGCCGAGCCGGGTAAGGGAACTGCCGTCGCTTTTCACATCACCAACAAACAGGCCGCCTTCCCGGCCATCAATGGCGACCATCGTCGTCATGGGGGGAAAAATCCGGAATCCCGTTTTCCTGATCCTGAAATTAGCCTGGGTTACCGGCCTGAGTGGATTTGGCTTCGTTGCAGAAGCCGAATCGGACAGCGCCAGGTAAAAAGTGTTTATAGCATCCCATTCTTCCGCAGCAAGCAAAGGTTGTTTGGGATAGATGCCGGACTGCCTGACTTTTCTCCCTCCCTCTCCTTTTTCGAACAATTGATCGTAATCCTGGTGGATACCCAGCCTATGCCCCATCTTTTCAAGCACAGCTGGCCATATTTCCCTGTTTAACAGATCGGGTTTGGGTAGTAAATGGCAGGAGGCACAGTATTCGCCGGCCAGAGCCTTTCCTTTCTCAATAAGTAGTTGTTGAGATGCCTGCGCCCTGTCCGGCGAATTGTCATGGCGTGAACAAGCCATGAACCAAGAGCCTGTGAACAGGAAAATTGCTGAAAAAAAACAACATCTGATACTTTTCATATCCAATCAAACAGGGTACAAACTAGAATCGCACTCATCAAACATGAGTCATCCCGAATTTTCTCCAATCCGGGATGACTCATGTTATTTTCAATTACCAAAGCGGGTTTTGTATTAGGGCCGGGTTGCGGTCCAGGGCGTTTTGGGGCAAAGGATAGTACCTGAACTTTTCCTCCACCGTAATGGGCAGTTTAGGCACTGCGTTTTCTGTATTCGGTATGTCCATTTTGGAGTGCATTTCGACCTTCTCTTTATACAGGTCCCAGAAGCGCTGGCCATCGAAGAAGCCATGATGTTCAAAGACCAGTTCCCATCGCCTTTCCTGGAACACAGCCCTTCGGAACTGCTCATAATCCAATCCTTCCAGTGGGTCCAGGCCAGCGCGCTGGCGTACCTCGTTGATGGCAGTATATGCTTCGGGATCAGGCTGGCTATTGAGTTCATTCAGGGCTTCTGCTTTCATCAGAAGTACGTCTGCGTAGCGCAGCAGGATGAGGTTGGGCTCCTGGCGGTTAAGCGCATTAAGGGGGTTGTCATCGAGGACTTTTGTGATGGCGGGGCCATCGTTCGCATAGTTGTCTGATGCCGGGTCCTCTTCGTTGAATACGACCATTTCGCCGTTTTCCAGCGTGTATTCTGTCAGGAAAAAGGCAGACTTCCGGGCATCCTCATCGCTGTAGCTGCGGTAGAAAGGCAATTCTGCCTGGTAACTCGACCAGGCGCCGTGAGCGATCACGCCCTGGGATCCGACCGGCGCCAGGTGTGCTGAAGCCCTTCCTCCGTAGGGGAAAGTGGTGATATTCTGGATGTCGAAAATGACCTCGGCATTATTTTCATTATTCTGGTCGAACACATCGGCCACATTGGGCAAGAGGCTGTAGGCCCCGCTCAATTCATCGCATAACTTCACCACTTCCTGATAATCGCTGTTATCCTGGCCTCGTTGCAGGAAAACTTTGGCCAACAGGGCCTGAGCGGCGCCCCTGGCCGCCCTGCCCAGGTCGGAAGCGGGATAACTTGCCGGCAAAACGGAAATCGCTTCCTGGAGGTCGGAGATGACCTGGTTGTAAATTTCAGGAATACTCACTTTAGGCTTTTCAAGGTCATCCAGCCCAATGGTCTGCCTGGTGATCAGCGGGACTTCCCCATAAAGCCGGACGAGGTTGAAATAATGCAGCGCGCGCAGGAACTTCGCTTCCCCAACGATGCGGTCTCTGAGGGCGTTGTCCATATTGTTGATGCCCGGAACATTATCGATTACGGCGTTGGCCCGGTTGATTGCCTTATAAGCTTCTGCGTAAACCGTGCCGATGTATTCATGCTGAGGGTTCCAGGTGTAAATATCCAGAATGCCTCGCACGTTGTTGTTATCCAGCCTTGTCGTTACCATTTCGGTGGGCATTTCGGTGAGGAAGTACAGGTTGCGCTGGTAATAGGGGTCTTCCTCATTGAACACCCGGTACACACTGTTGATCGCCGCCAAAGCATCCTCAGCAGAATTATAAAAGTTGGAGGGGGCAATAAAATCAAATACCTCCTCTTCCAGGAATGAATCGTGGCAGGCCGGCAACAGGAAGCTCAGGCCTGCTAACAGAAAGAATATCTTTTTCATTTTTTCAGCGGTTTTATAGTTCGAGTTTAAGGCCGATGGTATAGGTTTTTGCCAGCGGATAGGCGCCAAAATCGATGCCCTGGTTGATGTTGTTTTGCCCCTGGCTGTTGACATCCGGATTAAACCCTTTGTAATTGGTGATGGTGAAAAGGTTCTGCGCACTGACGTTCAGTTCCAGCCCCCGGATCCAGCCGGCGCCCAATGTGCCTGAGCCGAAGCGGTACCCCAGGGTGACATTGTTGAGCCGGATATAGGATCCATCCTCGATCAGGTTGCTGGTAAGGTCGTCGCCGGCGAAGTTGGTTGCACCCGCCCGCGGATACGGAGCATCCGGGTTCTGCGGCGTCCAACGGTCGACAAAACGGCCCACTGTGATGTTATTCTCCGAAACACTGCTTTCCAGGTTGCGCAGGTTCACGTTCAGAATGTCTGCCCCCTGTACGCCCTGGATAAAAAAGCTGAGCGAAAAATTCTTATACGCCAGGCGGTTGTTCCACCCAAAGATGTAATCAGGGGTGGGGTCTCCGATAATCGTCCGGTCCAACGAGTTGATCTCTCCATCGCCATTGGTGTCTGTGAATTTAAGGTCGCCGGGAACGGCCGTAGGCTGGGCGCCGTGCGCCTCGATCTCTGCCTGGTTGCGGAACGGCCCTTCTACCTGATAACCGAAGAAAACACCCAGAGGCTGGCCTACTTCCACCAAACTCCCTCCAATTTTATAATCGAAGCTGATGGTGCTGCCAAAAATACGGGCGCTTTCCCCCAGGTCCACTACTTCGTTGCGGTTCAGGGAAAAATTCAGGTCCGTATGCCATTCAAAAGGCCCAACCAGGGGGTCTGCGCCCAGAGAAAGTTCAAAACCTTTGTTTTCTACAATCCCGGAATTTTTTAGCGCCGTGTTAAACCCGGATTCCTGAGGAAGGGTAACGGCAAGCAGGAGGTCCTCGGTGCGCTTTTGATAGTAGTCCATGCTTAGCGTGATCCTGTTGTTGACGAAGCCCAGGTCCAGGCCTACATCAAGTTGAGTGGTTGTTTCCCAACGCAGGCCCGGATTGGCTAATGAAGCAGCAAAGAAGCCGGTATTGATAAGCCCTCCGAAAGGATACCCTGTGGTGCGCAGAATGGCCTGCGACTGGTATTCCCCGATTTCCTGGTTGCCGGTTTCCCCATAACTGACTCTCGCCTTGAGGTCGCTGAGCAGGTTGATGCCATCCATAAAATCTTCGTCTATGATCCTCCAGGCAAAAGCAGCGGAAGGGAAGACGCCCCAGCGGTTGTCGGCCCCAAATTTAGAAGAGCCGTCCGCCCGGATATTGAAGGTAAAAAGGTACTTGTCGCTAAGTATGTAGTTCACCCGGCCGAGGTAGGAAGCCAGCGACCATTTCCTTTTGCCCGAAGCTACGGAAGGGCCGCCGGGAGGCGCCCCGCCGTCCAGGTTGTTGGTGCCTGTGATGTCGTTTACGAAATTGCTGGTCTCTATGATACGGTTCTCAAAAGTCTCGCTCTGCCGGGTGTAACCTGCCAGGACGTTGAATTTATGCCGGCCAACGGACGCCTCGTAGGTGAGGATGTTTTCATTGAGCAACGAATTGACGGCGGAATTTCCTGTCCGGGCCAATCCATTGACCCCGTTCCCTCCGCGTAGCGTCTTACGCGTGAAGTAAATGTCCCGGCTCCTCTTGTCCATGTCAACTCCCAGGCTGGTTCTGAACTTTAACCCCCGCAGGATTTCGTATTCCAAAAACAGGTTTCCCAGAATCCGGTCAGATATCAGCTGGTCTTGTACTTCATTGACCAGGGCCAGAGGATTGGAAAGGGGCAACGGCAATACTGCGGAAGGTTCCCCATTTTCATGCTGAAAAAAACCGCCATTCCCGTCTTCCAGCGGAAAGACGGGCAGCCATAGGAAAGCGGCATTGCTCACGCCGGCATTTTTGTTGCCCGAGCCTCCGGAAAGGACAGATTGCTGGTCCGTCCTGGTGATGAACAAGCTGTTGCCGATATTTACCCTGTCGCTGATTTTTTGATCCAGGTTCAACCGCAGGGAGTATCGTTCAAAACCAGAATTTTTAATGATCCCTTTTTGGTCGAAAAAATTACCTGAAACGTGATACCGGGTTTGTTCATTACCCCCGGAAACCGAGACCTGGTAGTTCTGCACGCTGCCGGTTTGGTATATGGCGTCTTGCGCGTTTGTCCCTTCGCCCAGAGCGGAAACATCCGTAAAGTAAGGCTGTTCCCCTCTGGCTGCCGCTACTTCATTGGCCCATTGGCCGTATTGGGCGGCATTCAGAACGGTGATGCTATTTGCCAGTTCCTGGACTCCGCTGAATATATCGACGTTAACGCTGGCTTTACCCGCTTTTCCTCTCTTTGTTGTGATCAATACCACTCCATTGGCCGCCCGGGCGCCGTAAATTGCTGTAGCAGAAGCGTCCTTGAGGACCTCTATCGATTCAATGTCGTTGGGGTTTAAGGAAGCCAGGGCATTGGGCGCAACGGAAATCCCCCCCGTTCCGGGATTGCCTCCTGCCGCCGCTCTGCCGTTGTCATTGATTACCGGAAACCCATCGATAACATACAGGGGTTCGTTGCCGCCATTAACGGAATTGCCGCCCCGTATCCGAACGGAAATGCCGCCCCCCGGTTCCGAAGAGGATTGAGTGATCTGGACGCCGGCTGCCCGGCCCTGCAGCCCCTGTTCTACAGAGTAAATCGGCTGATTGTGTATGTCGGCAGCTTTAATCTTGGATACCGATCCCGTTAAATCGCTCTTTCGCATGGAACCATACCCCACCACCACCACTTCATCCAGGGCCGTCGCGCTTTCCTGCAGGACGACCTCCACCTGCGAACGCCCGTTGACCGGCACCTCCATAGCCTCATAACCCACATAGGAGAATACCAGCGTCTGCTTCCCATCCGGCAGGTCCAGAGAAAAGGCGCCGTTGATATCCGTAATGGTACCCTGGCTACTGCCCTTCACCAGAACGTTGACCCCAACCAGCGGCTCGCCGGCCTGATCGGTAACGGTGCCGTTTACCGGGAATAACCGCGGGCGCAGATAGGGAAGCGGCCGATGAGACGGCAGGGGCAGAACTGTTAGCTGTCTGCCGCCCCGCTCCTTTTCAGCCCCGTTTTTTATCTTCTTCGCGGGGCTGTCCTCCGCCTTTTCAGTTATCACATAAAACCTGCCCCTTACTTTCTGATGCTGTAGCCCGACCGGAGATAAAATCTTTTCCAGCACTTCTTCCAACCCCTGGCCAGCGTCATGCCGGTAGGCTACTTTTTTACCATCTACTATCTTATCCGAGTAGGTAAAGAAAACCTGGTATTCCTTCTCAAGTTCCTGAAGCAGCGTTTTGAGGGCTACTTTCTCCTCTTTTTCCGGGACCTGATAATGGTAACCTGGCCGTTCGGAAAGCGCCGCTACCGCCTGGGCATGCAAGCTGCTGTGCCCCCAAAGGAAGGCCAGCAAAACAACAGTGATCGGGATAAGTACATGTCTTTTCATTTTGTGCTCTTTTTCGTTAACCAATGGCAATAAGCATACTTTCCCAGGGTATCCGGCGGCCGGCAGGCCGGGATACGCAAGGGGTGTCCCCGCTTATTTGGGCTGGGTTTGAAGGAGGGCCCCTTATCGCTACCTGCTGCCGCTCCATCAAACCATTAGAAAGTAATGTATGATATAGCGTTAATTCCTCTTAAAGACCAGCAGGCTGTCCTGCTCAACCACTTCTACGCCAAATGCTTTTTCCGCCGTTTCCAGCAATAGCTCCAAGTCATCAGCCGGGCCTGCCCCGGTGACCAGCTGCTGCCTCATGCTGCTGTCCTGAAATTCGACGGGCCGGCCGAAGGTTTCCGAAATGATCACGCCCAGTTGGCCCAGCGTGATGCCGTCGAAGAGGATTACGCCCTCTTTCCAGGCGCTTTCTGCCTGAACATCAGCCTTTTCTTCCTTCAGCTGCCCGGTCTTCGAGGAGTACTGCACTTTTTCGCCGGGACTCATGTCAAGCGTAGCCTGCCGCCCGTCCTTTTTCTCCAGTTCCAGCTTGATCTTTCCTTCTTCCAGGGTGACTTCCGTGCCGGATTCGCGGGCGTATACGTTAAAAACAGTACCCAGCACATTGACGCTCAGGTCGTCGGTAATGACCGTAAACTTGGCCTGCGTGGCGGGCTTGGGCGCTACGGTGAAATGCGCTTCGCCCCTGAGCCACACCTGCCTGTCGGCGCCTTTTTTCCAGGCCCTGGCGTAGGTAAGGGTAGAATTGGCGTTTAGTATCACCCGGGAGCCATCGGGAAGGGCGATCTCTTCTGTCTTGCCGTATGGCGTTTGGTACACCGCCATTGGTGGCTCGCCCCAGCCATCCAGGCCGAAGATAGCAATGCCGGCAAGGATCAGTATCAGCACCGATGCGGCGGCGGAAAATGCCCACCGGCGGATGCGCCTTCTTTTATCCTGGCGAACGGCTTTCATCAGCCGATCGTGCATCTGCTGCTTTTTTTCGGCAGACAGCAGGCCCGGCGCCTGCAAGCCGGCTTGCCGCTGTACTTCCCGCCGGGCGGCCGCCACCTCTTCGGCCTTGTTTGGGTTATCCCGAAGAAACGCCTGCCAGAAAAGCAGGTCTTCCCGGGAAGGCCGCCGCACCCAGCGCTGAAAATCAGGGTCGCCGACAAGCTGGCTGATGGAGAAACTGGCGTAATCTTTTTCGTTCATATAACATTGCTTGAATGGCGGTTCGGGAACCGCTCTCCAAAGAAAGACGGGAGGATTTTTGGGCGATAACCTTCGGGAAGGAATTTTTTTTGATCTTTTTCGCGGAAACCGCAATATCGGCCGGTCATCCGGCGCAAGAGGAGAGGAGCAGGTACAACAACATCCAGCGGGAGTAGCTTTCGGAATGGGCGCGCAGTTTCTGAGTGGCCCGGTAGACCATATTGATGGCCACCTGTTTGGAAATATTCATCGCCCGGGCGATTTCTTCGTATTCCAGCCCTTCGAAATAACGAAGCTTTATTGCCTGCCGCATGCGTTCGGGCAGGCTGTGCAAAGCCCGGATGGCAGCCTCCTTTTGCAGGGAACGGCTCTCGTCAGCGATCCAGTCTTCTTCGGCGGAAGGCCCGGCAGAAAGGAGTGCGGGTTCCTGTTGTTCGTCTAGGAAATAGGCCTCCTTCAATTTTCGAAAGGAATCGTGGATGCGGTTGCGCAGGGCAGACAGAAGATAAGCCCTTACGTTCTTTACATCGGAAAGGATGGCCCTTTTTTTCCAAAGGCGGAAAAACAGGTCCTGAATACAGTCTTCCACCAATTCTTTGTTCCGGCAGAGCATGTAGCCGTGTTCATACAGCTCATCGACGTACATCAGGAACAACTCAGAAAAAGCGGCCTCATCGCCTTTCTTAAGGCCGGCCCATAACTGCTGCCCGTCCCGGTGCCCTTTCTGTTGCTGCATGAAAATTTGGTTATTGCTCTTTTGATTGGCAAAAATAGGGACAATTAAAATAGATGCAAAATTTTTTTTGTTTGCCCTTATTGGGCTTCCCTTTCTGCCAGGATCCTTCGATGAAGAAATGGTAACCGGTTTTTCGTATGCTCCCCACTTGATTCATTATCCGATTGGAACATTGTTGCGTGATCCCTAAAGGAATATTGTGCCCGGACTTGAGCCCGGATTTAGATTGTAATAAAATTATATTTTCCGGCCCCTTATCGTCATGTTTTTGAATTATTATACTGGCGAACGCGTGGTTTTGTCAGGAGCAAAACCAGCGATGCCAGTATATACTGACCTGGCGGGTTTTGTAGTCGACAAAACCTGCCGTGCGTCAGTATAATCAACTTATACGTTAAAAACAGAGGGATCAGTGTAAAGAACCCCCAGCTGTTTTTAGCAATACTGTATATTACAATTCCCATCAGAAATCCGATCAATACAGCATTGGTTATGGAAGTTGATTTCATTTTTTTTGCTTCCTGTGACAATTCCTGGCCTGTTAATTCTGTTGGTTTTTTCTGTTTCATTTTTTTGATGGTTAAACTTTGGTTGAAGGGTGTTGGTTCTTCCATCCCCCATCTTTGGTATCATCCAGCAGGACGTCGAGCCTCAGCAGTACCATAATAGGCAGGATGACATCGCGGTATTTGCCGTGCGCATGTACATCTTGCAGGCAGTTGTCCGCGATTGACCAGATGAAGGAGACGAGTTCATTGTGCTTTGTAGATTAGATTAATATTGCTATTTTTCATCTTTTGATGGCAATTATAAACACTTAAAACAATCATCGATGAAAAACAAAACAACTGCGGCGGTGTTGGCATTCTTTCTCGGAGCTATAGGAGGGCATAGGTTTTATTTAGGCCAAATAGGGTTGGGCATAATCTACTTAATATTTTGCTGGACATTTATACCCGCTTTCATAGCATTCATTGATTTCATTGCTTTCCTCGTAATGAGCGAGGATAGTTTTAACATGAAGTACAACAAGAGTTACCTGCTCATGCGCCAACAGCAGCAGCCAACGGTTGTCATTCACAATACAAATCACGCAGGACAATTTGCCCCAAATCCGATGCCTGGCCAAAACGAATCTTTTGCTTCCGTTCAGAATGCTTCCATGCAGGAAGGAAAAACGCCAAAAACAGATCCGTTTGAAAAAGCAGGAGACGAAAAATACAAGGAATACGATTTCGACGGAGCTATTAAGGACTACCTTAAATCCTTGAACGTCCGGCCTGATAACCAGGAGGTGCATTTCAAACTTGGTTGCCTTTATTCCATCCTGGAGCAAACAGAACATTCTTTGTTTCACTTAGCAAAGGCCGTAGAAAAGGGCTTTTATGATTTTGAAAAAATCAAAACCCACGATCATCTGTCCTTTTTGAGATCTCAACCGGCATATGAGGATTTTACGAATAACGGATATAAACTGGTTAAGGCGATTGAAACGGGAAGCGGGCTTGATTTGTCAGATGCTGTGATTACTCAAATCGAAAAATTAGCTAAAATGAGAGATCAGAGCATTATTAATGACGAAGAATTTCAGTCCCAAAAATCGAGATTGTTAAAGCACTGATTTTCGTGCCTCAAGGCAAACTCCTGCTGCTCCTGTTCGCCTTTGCCTTTGCTGGCCCGTCTTACGCCGTACAACCGCCCGCGCCCCACCGGGCCGCCCTCATCGTCGCCGTCGGCAACTATCCGGCTGCCTCCGGCTGGCCCGCCCTCTCCTCCGCCAACGACGCCCGGCCGCTGGCGGAGTGGAGGAAACATTTAATCCCGAGCCGGCGGAAGATGCCGGGTCGGCTACCCCGGAAGCGGCGGTTGAATTTCGGAGTCAGCCGGAAGAAGAGCCTAAACGAGGAATGCTGACAAGAAGGCGGCCCCGGGATTTTTCTTCGGCCGCCGACCAGGTTCTGGAAAACCTCTTCGCCGCTTATGGCAACCGGCGACAGCCCCGGCCCCGCCTCGAAGTGGTGCAGGACAACCTGGGTCCCCGCTACCGGGAATCGGCCCGTACGATCGTGCTCGACCGGCGCTCCCTGCAGGTATGCCGCACTTTCGGAAGCGACTCCCTGAGCGCCCTGGCTTTCATCATCGGCCATGAGCTGGCCCACTTTTTCCAGGAGGAGGTGGGGGGCAGGAACGGCGAATTCTCTTACCTGGCGTACGATAAAAACCAGCGCAGCAACCCGGAGAAGGAACGCCTGGCCGACATCCAGGGCCTCTTCAACGCCTATCTGGCCGGTTACCGTTCCACCGCCATCCTTCCCGAATTGATCGCCAGGCTGTACGACGCTTACCAACTTCCCGGCCATTTGAAGGGGTACCTTACCCTGGAAGAGCGCCAGCAGTCTGCTCTGCCGCCGTCCTGGCTACTGTCGACACCCTGTCCCAACTCTACGAAGTTTCCAATGCCCTGGCGGCTCTTGGCCATTACCAGCTGGCGACCGCCGGCTACCGTTACATCCTGCAATACTACCCCGGAAGGGAGATTTACGGCAACCTGGGTGCCAATGCCGCCCTGTATGCCATGTTTTGTTCACGAAAAAGCCCGGACACCTACCTGTATCCCCTGGAGATCGACCCGGACAGCCGCCTGAAAAGGCCCCGGGCGCGGGGCGGAGAAGGTATTATGAGTTCGGGGATTACTACTGACCGGCATCAGCCCAGCAATTCCCTTACGGAAACAGGCTTTGGCAAAGCCGGGCTTGCCACCTGCTCATTAACCTGGAAAGTTTTGATGTTTAAATATTCTTCTCCGGAAGGTTCAGTGTAAACGATAATCCGGTCTGTCTTGAGGTCGATAATCCAATACTCTGGAATACTGTCGGAGGCGTATTCCGGCATTTTCACTTCCCGGTCATAGTCAAGCGAACTGTCGGCAAGCTCGATGATCAGTATCACCTCTTCCGCTTTCGGGTGGGCAACCGTGTAAAAATCGCGCCGGGGTTTCAGGATGGAAATGTCGGGTTCCGGCTCCGAGAAATCATTCAGCTGCACCGGATTTTGGGACCGGACGATAGCCGATTCTCCGAACAGGAACGTAAAAATCCTTACAAACCGGTCAAGGTTGCCGGCATGTTTGGGGCCAATTGGGCTGATTTTAATAATTTCTCCATGGATTAATTCTACCCGGTCATTTTCCTGCAAAATGCCGGCTTCTGCCAAACGGTGGTATTCTTCCACTGAAAAAAGGCGCTTGGGCGCCTGGACGGTTACGGATTGTGCCATAATTCCAATTTACGACTATTTCTATAACATCGCCATGCCAATTAAGGATTTATTATGCGCAAGGCTTGTTCCAGCATCTGCTCCACAAGGGCATCCAACTGCTCCGCCTGCCCTTCGGCCTTCATATCTCCCAGTGGCTGCCGCCCCCGGAACAGCCTGGCCCGGAGAAACACTTTATCCTTTTTCAGCTCGTAAAGCCCCTTGATGGAATAAGCATCCTGATACTCCGGCACGTCCACGTAAATGAGGCTGGCGCGGGCACCTTTGGCGGTGATCTCCCGCAGGTAGTCTTCCAGGTGGCGGCCGAGGTTGAGCACGTCGTCGAAGGCGTTCACTTCCTGGAAGTTGTTGCGGATGAAGACGGGCTTTACCCGGGCTACCGGTATACGGACCTGCTCGTCGACCAGGCCGACGTCGAAGCTTTCGCCGCCCAGCGGGAAAGCCAGCATCGGCGTCTGTATGCCGCCGATGGCCTCGGCCAGCTCCGGCACCTTGTCGCGGGCGTACTGGAACAGGCTCATGACGTCGATGTACCGCCCTTCGCGCAGGGCCAGGCCGCTCATGCCCTGCAGCAGGCTGAAGGTGAGCAGCCCCTGGCCATATTTGCTGGCCTCGTAGCTCACTTTGTCAGCCGCGCTTCCGGATAGCACGAACACGCCGGTGCGCCCCTGCATGCGGTCGAGCGCCCGGATTTGGGACGGGTTGAGGCTCCGCGTTGCCGACAGCAGACTTTCCACTACCTTGCCGGAGTTGCAGGCGTCGAGCATCATGACCTGTTTCTGCGCCGGGATAGCGGTCAGCCATTGTGTGAACTCTTCGGTGGAAATGGCGTAGTTGCTGCGGATGGTGGGGTCGCTGAGGTCTTCGCTGGTTATATCTTTGGTGAGGTAGTAAAACTGCGCTTTTTCGCTGCTGCCATAGGCCAGGCCATGGCCGGAGAGGTAGAGGAGGAAAAGGTCTTCGGGGCGGGCCTGGCTGGCAATGTCCTGAAAAAAACGGGCGATATTCTCCTTGCTGGATACGGCGACGGCTGTTTTGCTGTCGGTGCTTAGCAGGTGCGCGTGGACGTTTTTCGGAGAGAACAGCGCTCCCCCGGCGGCAGCCAGCGCTGCGGCCATGTCGGCAGCATCCTTGTCGGGATACCGGAGGTCCAGCCGTTCGCCGGCGTAGTCGGCCGTGCCGATGGACAGGATAAACAAATGCGGATCTCTTGCCGGCTGAAAAGCGGGAAGGAAGCCAGCCTCTGCTTCCTTTTCCTGCCCCTTTTGGTTCAGGGGCAGGTAGGAAAGGGTGTAGGGCTGGCTCTTTAGCCACCCTTCGGAATTGTACGCCCGGATGGTAATTTCATTGGGCTTGCCCGTCAGGAGGTATTTCTCAAATTCAGAGAGGTTGATTTCCAGCTCGGCCCGCCGGCCGGGGTTGGCGTCTTCCAGGACTTCCTTTTTGTTGATGAACAGGCTCACCTTGCCCATCCCGCCGTTGCGTTCTTCCAGCCTGACGAGCAGCCGATCCCCCTCAATGTGGGCGCTTATTTTGGGATACAGCTCCAGCGCCCCCAGCACATCGACATCCCGGATCACCCCTTCCTGCAGGCCGAGCAGGCGGGGCAGGAGCCCAGGTTCGTAATATCGTTCTTTCAACTGTTCCAGGTCGATCACTTCCAGCCCGAGCACGTAGTACAGCTGCCGCAGGGCGCCCGGCGAAGCGTCGAACAGGCCGGAAGTGGTAGTGACGACCCAGTCTTCCCGTCCCAGGGCGATCAGGGTAGCCAGTTCCACCCCGGTGTGCAGGTCCCAGATGCGGGCGGTCTTGTCGCGGCTGCCCGTCAGCAGAAAGCGCCCCTGGGGGGCCAGGCTGAGGGAGGTGACGCCGCTTTTATGCCCGAAAAAGCCGCGTGTCAGCAGGCCGGAGGCATCCAGCATCAGGGCCGAGCGTTCGTCGCCGGCCACCAGCATGTATAAGCCATCTTTGGTGAAGGCGATATCGTTGACAACATCTTCGAATACGCTGATGGTTTTTATTTCCTGCCCGTCGGGGCGCCAGAGCTTGACGAGGTTGTCCCAGGCGCTGGTGGCGAGGTACTGCCCATCAGAAGAGAAAGCGGTTGCGAAAAGGTCCAGCTCGTGGCCAGCGCAGGTGGCCAGGGAGTCGCCCCGGAGCGACCACAGGCGGGCCCGGGTATCGGCGCTGGCGGAGGCAAAGGTTTTTCCATCGGGCGCAAAGGCCAGGTCAGAGATCGAATAATCGTGCCCTTTTACACTTTGGAGCAGCGCCCCCTGCCTGTCTCGCCATTGGATGCTGCCGTTTCCATCTCCGGTGACGATGGTTTGCCCGTCCGGAGCCAGGGTAGCAGCCTCAATGGTGTCTTCCTCCGGAGTGGCCCACAATGGGTTGCCGGCCCCATCCCGGAATACCGCCCGCCCGCCCGCTGTAAGCAGGAACTGGCCGTTGCTGGAGAAATCCATATCTGTCACCGGCCCGTTGTGCCCGCTCAGCGCTTTGGTTTGCCCGAGAAGGGGCAGCCATGTGCGGGCCAGCCCATCGTCATGGCCGGTGAGAAAACTTTTGCCATCCGGAGCAAAAGCAACCGACAATACGGAATGAGCATATCCCTGAAAGCTTTGCAGCAGTTCGCCTTCCAACGACCAAAGGTGGGCGGCGGTATCCGGCCCGCTGCTCAGGATGGCCGCTCCGTCGGGCGAAAATACGGCATCGTTGAAGCAGGGCGCCTGAGAAATGGTACGGATTAGCTGGCCGGATGCGCTCCAAATTTTGATGGTTCCGTCCGAGCTGCTGCTTAGTATTGTTTTTCCGTCTCTGGAAAAATCCACCGATGTTACCATCCGTTCGTGGGCGGTAATATCCCACGACTTAGCGCCCATTTGGTTCCAAAGCATGAGGCGGCCTTCCTCAGTGCCGGCGGCAATGAGCTGGGCATCCGGAGAAAAGGCCACAGCTTTGATCGCCTGGCTATCCTGCACGATTTGCCTGATGGTTTGCCCTTTATTGTCCAGCAAGACCAGCAGAGGGCCGGCGGCGGAAACGATGTACTGGCCGTCTCGCGAATAGGCCAGGTCATGGTAAAAGGCCGAATAAGCAGGCAGGGCCTGCACCAGGCGGCCCCGGAGGTCCCACATGAAAGCCTGCCCGTCCATCCCGCCGGTGACGAAGCGCTGCCCATCCGGCGAGAAGGCCAGGCAGCGCACCCAGCCCAGGTGGCTTTGGTAGGTGTGGAGGGGCTGACCCTGGAGGTTCCACAGAACGGCGGTGGCGTCGTCGCCGGCAGTGATGATGTACTGGCCGTCCGGGGAGAAGGCGGCGTCAAATATGTAGTTTGTATGTTTGCTGAAGGTTGCCAGTTCCTGCCCTTGCCGGTTCCAGAGTTTGGCGATGCGGTCCAGCCCGGCGGTCAGCACGTACTGCCCGTCCGGGGAAAAGGCGACGGTGACGACGTCATCAGAATGGCCGACGGGGATGGTAAGTTCGGGGATTTGGGCGGGAGTATGAGAGGCAGCCGAAAGCAGGCAGCATAGTACCGCGATTCTGGAAATCAGGTTCTGCACGTTTGGTGGATTTGGCTGCTGCTAAAGATACGAAAATCCTGGCCAAATTATTGTCGATGTGCGATGTGCGATTTTTGATGTGCGATTTGCCCTGGAAATGCCGTACAGCCAGCGCGGGCTAGTCAAAAATTTTAACCGGCTGGTAGAGACGGCCAAAGATTGCTCGCCATATATCTGATTGAAAATCAAAAATTTAATTTCTACTGAATCTGCTTTTGACGTAGGACAGGTTTGGCTGAGAGCCGGTGCAACTGTCCCGGAAATTGTCTCGAAAAAACGGTAACTTTGCTGATAGCCACACTGTTGGGCACCCCCGGCTAGTGGCCAGGCGAACTTTAAGTCGCCTGGCCACTAGCCGGAGCCTTTTTCGGTTCCTCACCGATGCCCCCTCGACGCATAAACTCCCTGCCCGCCCTCGAAAAAAAACCTGCCGCCGTCCTGCATCAACAGGTTTCCGGAATTTCCGGCAATGGCTTCCTGTGCGGGATGGGCGACGGATAATACTCCCGAGTTGTCGATCTTTCCGATAAGCAGGATGCCGGTGTTGTAGGTGCTGTTGCCGTCAACAGACAGTTGGCCGCCCGTTTTTATGCTAAGGCGGGCACCGCCTTCCACCTCCAGGTGAGCGATGGGCGGCACGGCGGCACTGACCATGGGGTAATTGCTATGCCAGAGATGGGGGATCAGCACGTTGTCATCCCAGCCGGGTACGCGCTGTTTGCTCCAGTTGCGGGCCTCCAGCCAGTCAGTTTCGCGGCCGGGCGTTCCGCCGATCCAGGTATTTTGGGCAAAGGCAGTAAAGCTGAACAAGGCAAGGCAAGAGATCAGGATGATATTTTTCATGATAATTGGTTTATGTTGGCTAATAGGTTTGCCGTATACATTTGATGAAGGAGAAAAGGGTTACCCGCTCACAAAAAATTGCCGGATATTTGTTGCCAACAGCTAACTGAGGCTGGCCGTTTACGCAATTGGGCTGGCATTGCCGGGGGATAATTGACATATTGCAGCTATTCCAAAGATCAAATGAAAACACCATGTTGGCCCGATACCTTCAATACCTGCACGCGGATATCCGGCGAGCCGAACGCAGCCCGGAAGAAGTGGAATTCTACGCTCCCGGCCCGGAATCCTGGCTGGCCGAAGCCCGCCAGCTCCTGATCGACGACCCGAAAACCACCTTCGGCGAGCGCTGCGGCCTGGCGCCGGAAGCCTTCCCGCCCGCTGCCCGCCTCGATGCCCGACAGGTGGAAGGCCTTGGCGGCGCTCTGAAACGCCTCTATCGCTCCTGGCACCTCGACCTGCTGATGCCGGAGTGTATGCCCGCCCGGGCTGCCTACCCGGCGCTGGTGAGCGTGCTGGAGAAGAAGCTGCCCATCGTCGCCTGCGGCTGGGTGGTGGTCGATTTTTGCGAGGGCGAAACGGCCTGCCCCTTCGGGCGGCACTGCTTCTGCCGGGAAGGCGGGCAGCCCTGCCCGGAGGTTGATCACGAGCCGGGAAGGGATGAGTGGTATTAGGGAGGAGGGGGGATGTACATTTGTGCATTCGTGTATACGATGTACCTGAAAAGCCCGGCAAGCTTACAGCCCTTCATCATGCTCTTTTCCGGATGCGCGAATGGACAATGGAAAGATATGCATCACAACGAAATACTGGAATGTGAAACCTTCACCTACGGGAAGCATCACTTCCCCTGGCACCTGCATCCCAATTACTGGTCATTTTCCCTGACGGTGGGCGGGAGCGCGAAGCTGATCTTTGCCGGCCAGACCTTTACTGTCACGGCAGGCGATATTGTGATCATTCCGCCATTGTCGCCCCACCGGACGGTAGTTGAAGATTTCTTCACGTATAAAATTATCCGGGTGGCTGTTGCCCATCCGGCTCTGGGCAGGATGAGCCGTTTCAACGGCCATCTGCTGCGGGACAGGCAGGCTGTAGCGGTATTTCACAGGTGGCATGAACGGCTGAAAGAATCCGGCAGTGCCGGCCTGGCCGGCGGTTTTCCCGAATCGTTCCGCCCGTATCTTCCGGGAGAAAGCTTTGGGCCGGATACGGCGCATGCGCCATTGGGGCAGGCGTTGGCCTATATGCACGAAAATTTCAGCGCTCCGGTCCAGCTGGAGGATTTAAGCCGGGCTGCTTTCCTGAGCAGCAGCCATTTCCAGCGGCGGTTCAAGCAGGAGTTTGCCATTTCCCCGATGCGGTACATCCAGAGTTTGCGTATCGACAAGGCCAAGGAACTGATCATCCGCGGCAATCCCATGACGGAGGTTGCCCTGGCTACCGGCTTTTACGACCAGAGCCATTTCAACAAATACTTCAAGATGCTGGTGGGGATGCGGCCGTCGGCTTACTCCGCTGTGGTCCGGAATGATTAGATTTTACAAGTTTATGAGCCCACAAACCCGGATCTTGGGGAAAAAACATGGAGAACCCGTATCCCAAATGGTTACAGGAAGCCGAAAGTTTCCTGATCCGCTATTGCGGTGAATTTTCCCCGTTCCTGATCGAAAAGGCCCGGGGCGCCTACATCTACACGGCCGACGGCCGGGCCATCCTGGATTTTACCTCCGGCCAGATGTGTTCGGTGTTCGGGCACAACCACCCGGCTATCCTGCGGGCCATGCAGGCGGCGGGCGAACAGTCCCTCCACCTGCTGAGCACCATGCTGTCGCCGCCGGTGCTGGAGCTGGGCAGGAAACTGGTCGCGTTGCTGCCGGAGAAGCTGGACAAATGCATTTTCCTGAATACGGGCTCGGAGTCCAACGAGGTGGCCCTGCGCATGGCCAAACTGGCGACGGGCGGCTTCGAGATCGTCGGCTTTGCCGGCTCCTGGCACGGGATGACCGCCGGCGCGCAGTCGTACACTTATTCCAAAACCCGACGCGGCTACGGGCCGGCCATGCCCGGCAGCCTGATGCTGCCTGCGCCCTACGCCTACCGCTGCCCCGTGCAGCACTGCCGGGGAACCTGCGACAATACCTGCCTGGAGGCCGGCATGCAGTGGGTGGACGAGCAATCGGTTGGCGCCTACGCCGCCCTGATCGCCGAACCGGTGCTGAGCGCTGCCGGCATCATCGAATTGCCCCCGGCTTATGTAAAAAGGCTGAAGGAACTCTGTGAAGAGCGGGGGCTGCTCCTGATCTTCGACGAGGCGCAGACGGCATTCGGAAGGCTGGGCTACAATTTTGCTTTTGAAGCATACGACGTGACGCCGGACTTCCTGGCCCTCTCCAAGACCCTGGGCGGCGGCATGCCCCTGTCTGCTGCCATTACAAGCAAAGAAATTGAAGCTCAGTGCTTCGGGAACGGCTTCATTTACATCACCTCCCACGTGTCCGACCCCTTCTGCGCGGCGGTAGGCCTGGCGACGCTGGACATCCTCGTGGCCGAAGAAATGGCAAAACGGGCGGAGGAACAGGGCAATTACCTCAAAGCGCAACTGCTGGAACTGCAGCGCCGGCACGAATGCATCGGCGACGTGCGCGGCAAAGGCCTGCTGCTGGGCGTGGAGATCGTCAAAAGCCGGGAAAGCAAAACCCCGGATTCCGACCTGGGCGCCCGGATTTCGGCCCGCTGCCTGGAGCTGGGCCTGAGCATGAACATCGTCCGGGTGAAAGGCTTCGGCGGCGTTTTCCGCATCGCCCCGCCGCTGACAGTTACTAAAGAGGAAATTGACCTGGGGGTCGATATGCTGGGGCAGGCGATTGCGGATTGTATTTAAACTTATGTTTGCCTGAAATGAAATAGCGAGGCAGGGAAATGCGTGGAGATATGTGGAAATGCTTGGAAATGTTGTCGGGGGCCGGGAGTGGAATTATCTTTATGAGATTGAGAAGCTGTTTGAATTTAGTTTTTAGAATTTGTTATAGGGCATTTTTCTGCCAGATGAGGACACTTTTTTGCCCCATAGCCGGGGCTACGGAGCAAAAAAGTACCGGAATATGGCGGAAAAAGGACCATAACAAAACTGAAGGGCTAAATTCAAACAGCTTCTGAGTCAACCTCAAATCAGAAAGCCTTGTTTCTTGGCATTTCGTGCCGTAAAAGTTTAACCATGACGGACAACTTCCCAACCCTCAAAACCTCCCGGCTGCACCTCCGACAGTTCCGGCCGGAAGACATACACGACGTCTTCTACGGCCTTTCCCATCCGGATGTCATCAAATACTACGGCGTCCATTTTGATACGCTGGAAGCCACGCAGGAACAGATGAATTGGTTTGTTAGTTTAGAAACCGACCGGACCGGGATATGGTGGGCCATTTGCCAGGCCGAAGGCGGCGCTTTCCTGGGCGCTGCCGGCTTTAACAACTGGAGCCATGAGCACCGCAAGGCGGAAATCGGTTTCTGGCTGCTGCCTGAATACTGGGGTAAAGGCATCATGTCGGAAGCCCTGCCTCCGGTTTGTGATTACGGATTCGGGAAAATGGCCCTGCACCGCATCGAAGCTTTCGTCGAAAGCGAAAACCAGAACAGCAAAACGGCCATGAGCAAACTGGGGTTCAGCCTGGAAGGCACCATGGTGGATTGTGAAATCAAAGACGGCCGGTTCATCAGCCTGGATATTTACGCCCGGCTGGCGCACTAGAAAGGGCCAGTTATTGGTTAATTAGTTATTTCCATAACGATTATTTTTATAATCATTATGTTCATCATGGGTTTCTCCCCGGGAATCCACAAATTTTTCCGGACTGCCCCACCAGATTTCCATGCTTGCCCCTATCTTTGGGAATTATACTGGCGAACGCGTGGTTTTGTCAGGAGCAAAACCAGCGATGCCAGTATATACTGACCCGGCGGGTTTTGTAGTCGACAAAACCTGCCGTGCGTCAGTATACAATTCCGGCACCTATTCCGGCAGCCTTATCCAATAGCCATCTTTCCCGAGTATAAAACAGAAAAACATGCCCCGAATCCTGACAACTCTCCTGGCTATCCTAGCCCTTCCGGCCGCCCTCTCCGCCCAGTTGCCCGTCACCGTGGCAGAACTCACGGTGGAAGTGGGCCCCAACAGCGAAGAAAATTTCTACTACGGCTTCGAGGCCGGCGACCTGCTCATCGCCCGCCTCGAACTGACGGACGGCAAAGAACTGAAGGCCTTCGAAGTCATCGAATACCCGGAAAACTCCCGCATTCTGGAATACGAAACGGAGGGCTTTGAGGACAAACGCCTGAAAGTATATGATCGCGGCATCTTTCAGTTTCGCCTGTACAACGCCCACCGGCTGAAAAAGCGCGTCTGCCGCCTGCACATCCAGCGCCTGCCGGCCAGCGCTGCCACCGTCGACTTCAATCCGGCGGTGCGCTGGGAAGAACGGATAGACACGACGTACAAGGTGCGGTCGGAAACCGTGCTGTCCGGTACCGAGGTGAAGGAAGTGCAGCAGCGCCGCCGTGTGCTGGCCCGGGTGGACACCAACGTCGTGACCCTGCTCGACAAGGTGGAACGAATCTCCTCCCGTACCAACCTCTCCACCGATAATGTCGCCTTCCTGGATTTCGAATTGCCCCAGAACCGCTACGAGCCGGCGGCGGACGATCCCAGCCTCTCTACCGAGGTGGCCTCCTGGGCCTATTGGGTGGGTACCGGCGAAGAGGCCCGGGAATGGTATGAACAGGCCAACAGCAGCGCCGCCGCCCGTCTGGCTAAAGGGCTGGCCAAAGGCGCAGTCAGCGCCGGGCTCATCTCCAGCGGCTATGGCGCCCTGGCCCTGCTGGCCATCGAGGGCATCTCCGTTTTTTCCAATCCGCCGTCCGGAGAGAATGTCCTCTATTCTCTCCTGGCCGTCGAAGGGGACGAACGCCGGGAACTATCCAGAGGCAACAGCATCGCCGGCTACGGGCGGGTGGACAATAGCACCCAGGGCAAATTTTCCCTCCGTCTGGAAAACGACAACTACGTCGAGGGCATCAACGTCAACGTTAAAGTGGTGGCCGTAACGGTAACCAAAACCTACCGGGACGAGTATTACGCGGAAACGGTAGAAACGCCGGTCAACCAGTCAACAACGGTGCGGGAGCCGGTCCTCCGGCGGGTGCGGGTGCCGGTGCTGGCAGGGGGCGGGTAGGTTGGCGCTGAGGTTGAGGTTAAGGTTGAGGTTAAGGTTGAGGTTGAGGTTAAGGTTAAGGTTGAGGTTAAGGTTGAGGTTGAGGTTGAGGTTGAGAAAAGGGGCGGGCCTGGAAATCTTTTAAATTACGTACCTTGCGCCCGGAAAAAATCCTAACCAAACATGAACGTCACCACCGCATTTCAGGACGCCATCCTCGAAGGCATCCCCGAAGAGCTGCCCGCTCCGAAACCCTACGACCCCAACGTCAGCCATGCGCCCCGCCGCGTCATCGAAGGAGTCCTAACCGAAAAGGACAAGGCGCTGGCCATCAAAAACGCCCTGCGCTATTTCCACCCCCGCCACCACGAAGTGCTGGCGGCCGAGTTCGCCCGCGAGCTGGAGGACTACGGCCGCATCTACATGTTTCGGTTCCGGCCGGACTACGAGATGTACGCCCGCCCCATCGACGAGTACCCGCACCGCTCCCGCCAGGCGGCGGCCATCATGCTGATGATCCAGAACAACCTGGACCCTGCGGTGGCCAAGCATCCGCACGAGCTGATCACCTACGGCGGCAACGGGGCCGTCTTCCAGAACTGGGCCCAGTACAGGCTGACGATGCAATACCTGGCTACTATGACCGACGAGCAGACCCTCGTGCTCTACTCCGGCCATCCGCTGGGGCTATTTCCTTCGCATGAGGACGCCCCGAGGGTGGTGGTCACCAACGGCATGATGATCCCCAACTATTCCAGCAAAGAGGATTATAATAAATACAACGCTCTGGGCGTCACCTCCTATGGGCAAATGACCGCCGGCTCCTTCATGTACATCGGCCCGCAGGGCATCGTGCACGGCACCACCATCACCCTGCTCAACGCCGGGCGGCTGAAGCAACTGGGCAAGGACAGCCTGCACGGCAAGGTCTTCGTCACCTCCGGCCTGGGCGGCATGTCGGGCGCGCAATCCGTTGCCGCCGTCATCGCCGGGGCGGTGGGCGTCATCGCCGAGGTGGACCCCGACGCGGTGCAGCAGCGCCTGATCGACGGCTATATCCAAAAGGAAAACATATTCACCGATCTCGATGCGCTGATTGCCCGCATGGAAGAATGCCGCCGCAACGAGGAAGCCATCACGCTGGTTTATCAGGGCAATGTGGTAGAGCTGTGGGAGAAGTTCGTTAAAGAAGAGGTAGAGGTAGAGCTGGGTTCCGACCAGACTTCCCTGCACAATATCGAAGGGCTGGGGTATTGCCCCGCCGGCTTTGCCTTCCAGGAAGCCAAACAGCTGTTGGCCAAAGACCAGGTGCGCTTCATGGCGGAGGTGCGCGATACGCTGCGCCGCCACGTCAACGCCGTTAATGCCATGGCGGAGCGCGGCATGTACTTCTGGGACTATGGCAACGCCTTTCTGGTGGAGGCCGGCAAATCGGGCGCCGACATCTGGGAAAACAAGGAAGAAGGCCTGTTCAAATACGCCTCCTATGTGGAAGACATCATGGGCCCCTTGTGCTTCGACTACGGCTTCGGCCCTTTCCGCTGGGTTTGCACCTCCGGCGAAAAGGCCGACCTGGACCAGACGGACGCCATCGCCGCCCAGGTGCTCCGGGAGATCCTGGAGGAGGCCCCCGAAGAGATTCATCCGCAGCTAAAAGACAACATCCGCTGGATCGAATCGGCCAGCGAGAACATACCCATCGTCGGCTCCAAATCGCGCATCCTCTACGCCGATGCGGAGGGCCGAATCCGGATCGCGCAGGCATTCAACGACGCTATCGCCCGGCGCGCCATTTCCGCGCCGGTCGTGCTTGGCCGCGACCACCACGACGTGTCCGGCACCGACTCCCCCTACCGCGAGACAGCCAACATCTACGACGGCTCCCGCTTCACTGCCGACATGGCGGTGCACAACGTGATCGGCGACAGCTTCCGCGGCGCCACCTGGGTATCCCTGCACAACGGCGGCGGCGTCGGCTGGGGCGAGGTCATCAACGGCGGTTTCGGCCTGGTGCTCGACGGCAGCCCCGAAGCCCGCCGCCGCCTGGAAAGCATGCTCTTCTGGGACGTCAACAATGGCATCGCCCGCCGCTCCTGGGCCCGCAACGAAGGGGCCATGCACAGCGCGCAGCGGGCTATGGAGCAGACACCGGGGTTGAGGATTACTATGCCGTATGTGGCGGATGACGGAGTGGTGGAGAAGGCGTTAGGAGACAATAAAAGTGTATAAGGGGCCGGAGAAGAATAAGTTACTCATTTCAGGCGAGCTCTCGTCTTTTCGCAGAGTTCCGAAGGCAAGTTCTCGGTATTAGAGTAGAAACAATATATTCGGCTGCTAAATGACAGAGTATGTTGGAAATCGAAGATGTCAAAAAGATTTATAAGAGTAATGACAAAAAAATAAAAGGATATTTCATTGAGTTCAATGATGGCCGAAAGATTCATCTTACGAAAAGGAGAACGATTATTGCGCTCCTCATTTTGATTAAATATGGTGAGGGTACAGAAGCGGATTTGGCTAAAGGCTCAAGTAAAATTCCAGAAATTAGCAAGGTTATTTCTCCTACAGGTGAAGACATATCAGACCTTCTCGCGGATAGGTCTAGATTCACTGATGATTGAATTCTCGGTTATCCCACTAAAGAATATGGCGAAGATAAAACCAGATAATGGCTCAAGCACCATGAAAAAACAATTTCTTTTTCCGCTCTTATTTCTTGCCTTCCCGGCCTTAACCCAGGAATCCTCTATCGACAGCCTGTACCGCCTCGCCCTCGAAGATCTCTCCGCCTTCTCCCAACACATCGCCGCCAACGCGGATACAGATCTCGAGAAGGCCAAAGCCGTAGTGGACTGGTACGCCCGCCATTTCGACTGGACGTACACCGATTATCAAAAGCGCACCGTCCAGGACATCCTGGAGCGGCGCGGCGGCAACTGCAACGAGCTGGCCATGGTAACCAAAGCCTCCCTGGAAACCCTCGGCGTGCAGATGCGGCGGGTCCGGGAGATCAACCTGCACCAGGTGTCGGACCGGCGGCAGGCCGATGCGGAAAAGCGGGTAACTGAGATAGGCAACAAAGCCTCCGTCTTCGGCCGACAGCACAACGACCACGTCTGGCTGGAAGTACACGATCAACCCACCGGGCAGTGGATGCCCGCCGACCCCTCTCTGGGCGTGGTGGGCCTGCGCCCCTGGCTGGCCGCCCGCTATGGTTTCACTAAGCGGTATTCGCTGGATGCCAGCCCGGAAGATATGATCGCTCCCTTTGCCGTTTTTGTGGAAACGGAAGGAGACTGGCTCAACCGGACGGCGGATTACGCCATTGATGGGTTCAACCGCTTATACTACGGGCAGCTGACGACACTGCCTTCCTGGAACCAGTGGGTGAAGCAGGTAGGGCAACTGGACGATCTGGCACTGGCTGCCTTTCAGGGTAAGGCCAACCTGCACGAACACAGCGACGAGATCGCTGCGCTTGCCGAAACGTACCAACGGCTCCGGCTGGAATTTCTTTCCACCGGCCTGGGCATCATCCACCAAAACATCGACGCCTTTTCCCAAAGCCTGGTATCAGGCGATTTTGAAGCCATCGTCAACGCCTACACCCCCGACGGCAAGCTGTTCCCGCAGCGCGGCGACATCCGCCGGGGCGAAGCGGCCATCCGCCAATACTGGACGCCGCCGGCCGGCCGGGAGAGCCGCACCGTCCACCACCGCATCCGGCCGGAGGAGATCGTCATTGTCGGAGACACGGCTTATGACTGGGGGTATTACGAGGGCGCTACCCGGCGGGGCGACGGCTCGGAGGTGTACTGGGAAGGCAAGTACGTCATCGTCTGGAAGAAGGTGGGGGAGGGGCAGTGGAAGATTTATCTGGATAGCTGGAATAATTTGTAGGAGTAGAAATGGGAGATATGGGGGAAATACATGGAGATATATGGAAATATATGGAAATGCATGGGAATACTGGAAATACATGGAAATGCATAAGAAATAATATCCGGGCGCTGTTCGGAATTCGCTGTTCGTTGTTATACTCCGTGGCAACATGTCTCCCTCTGCGGATAATTGTTTAAATTAGGGGGCAAAAATAAACGAAAAACCCCTTACTATGAGAGCGTTAGCGATTACACTGATCTTAGGCGCATTGATGTTTTCCTGTGGCTCCGGCGGGCAGCCGGCGGGCGGTTCCGCCGCCGGCGAAGCGCCGGAAAACCCAGCCATCAGCCCGGATTCCCTCCGCAATCTGTATGCAGAATATATGGCTGCCCGGACGGATTCTATGCCCACTTATCAGGTTAAAGAAGAGGGCAAGCTGTATCCCGTGGACGAAGCGCCGCTGGACACTGCCTTTTTCGTATTCCGGGAACAGCTGAAGCGGACGGTAGCCGGCAAGGACGTCTTCGGCCTGCTGGACGTCACCGCCAAAGACATTAAAGTCAGCTTCGGCGAGGAAGCCGGTTTCGACGATTTTGTCGTGATGTGGGGGTTGGACTCCAAGCAGCCGGACACCCTCCGGATTTGGCGGCTGCTGGCCCGCCTGCTGGCGGAAGGCGGAACTTTTGCCGACAATCGCGCCGCTTTTATTGCACCCTACTACTTTTCCACCTGGCCCGGCCAATACGACCCTGTTGATTATGGCGCCATTGCCGGGGCAGGCGTGCGCCTGCGGGAAAGCCCCAGCCTGAACAGCCGCATCCTGAAAACCATCTCCCACGACATCGTCACCATCCTGGAGGAGGCGCGGGAGGAGGAGATCGGAGGAGAGGCCTATCCCTGGATACGGGTGGAACTGCTCAGCGGCACCCAGGGCTACGTGTTCGGCAAGTTCGTGGGCGACCCGGTGGGATACCGCGTGGGATTCGAAAAGAAAACAGGCGGCCGCTGGCGGATTGCCTTTTTGCTGGCGGGAGATTGAAATTCAAATGACATTCACTTCCATTTCCAGCCAAACTCCGAACTTTTCTTCAACGGATTGCCGCACCCGTTCCGCCAGGGCCAGGATTTCCCTTCCGGTGGCCTGGCCGTAGTTGACCAGCACCAGGGCCTGATTTTCGTAGCAGCCGGCGCCGCCCAGGCGTTTGCCTTTCCAGCCTGCTTTTTCTACAAGCCAGCCGGCCGGGACTTTCACGCGGCCGTCTTCGAGGGGGTAATGGACGACGTCCGGAAATTGTTGCTGCAATTTTTTGAACTGTTCGGGCGGCAGCTCGGGGTTTTTGAAGAAGCTGCCCGAGTTGCCTAGCACCTTCGGGTCAGGCAGTTTCCCGGAGCGGATGGCGATCACCGCCCGGCTGACGTCGTGGATGGTAGGTTCTGTTATGCCCTGGCCGGCCAGCGTCCGCCGGATGTATCCGTAGGCCGTGTTGATGTGGTGGTTGGCTGCGGTGAGTTCCAGAGATACCCGGGTGATGCAATATAACCCCCGGAGTTCTTGTTTGAATATGCTGTCCCGGTATCCAAACCGGCAGGCTTCCTTTCCGAAGGAGTGTATGGCGCCGGTGTCCAGCTCTACGGCTTCCAACTGGTGAAAGACTTCGCTGAGCTCACACCCATAGGCACCGATATTCTGGATGGGCGCGGCGCCGGCTGTGCCGGGGATGAGAGACAGGTTCTCGATGCCGCCCAACCCTCTATCCAGGCACCACAGCACGAGTTCGTGCCAGTTTTCCCCGCCGCCGGCTGATACCCATGCCCGGCCGCCCTTTTTGCCGGTGATGGCCTTTCCCCGGATATTGTTCTTAATGACGAGCCCCTCCAACTGTCCGGTGAGCAGGATGTTGCTCCCGCCGCCGAGGATGAACGGCCGCCCGCCCCGCCATTTCCGGAGCACTTCCTGCAACTCTTCGGTACTGCGCACTTCGGCGAAGTAGCGGGCGTTGGCTTCCACGCCAAACGTGTTGTATGCCTTAAGGGAAATGTTCTCCTGTATCTCCATGTGCTGTTTTGCGGCGGTTGAATTAAAAATGAGCCAAAAATCAACAATATAACAATATAACACCCTCTCCTAATCCACCACCACCTCAAACCCCCACAATCCTTTCTTCATCAGGAGTTCCGCCTGTTCTCCCCGTTGCCTTTCCGGCAGCAGGGGGTAATTGCTTTTCACCCGCCGCAGCTGCCCCTGGTAGTAGAAAAAAGTGTAATATCCGGCAGGCGCCACTTTTTGCCCTTCGATCAGGCCAAAGCGATCAGAGAAGAAGGCCTGCTCCTCAAAAAACTCCACTGGCTTGGCCCGGGGCGCCGAAAAGCCGAGCAGCCGGTTGCTAACGCTGGCAAAGAACGGAGCGAACAAGGTACAGAAAACGACAAAGAACAGGTAAAGCTGCACTTTTTCGATCGTATTCCCGGCCTGCCGGCTGAAATGCCAGGCCAGGGCCACGCCCAGCAATGCTCCGGCAGACATGCCGTATAGCGCCAGGCTGCGCATGCCGAGGGTGCGGTCGAACCACCGGAATTCCAAAACGTACAAAGCGATCAACCCTATAACGAGCAAGACGATCAGCAGCGCCTTAAAGCGAAGCATAAGCAAAGTTTTTTTGAGGCCGTAGCGGCGCAAAGGCTTTATTGCCTAAGCCATGGCGCTGGCGGTTTATCCCTGCTTGTTCCCCCCCTGGCGGGATAAACCGCAAGCGAAACTCACTTAAGTGAGTTCGAACTGCAGTTTGGCCAGGGAGTTGTAAATCCCGTTTTCGATCATGGAAAGCTCTTCGTGGGTACCCTGCTCGACGATCCGGCCGTTGTCGATGACGCAAATCCGGTCCACCTCCCGGATGGTGGCCAGGCGGTGGGCGATGATGATCGAGGTACGGCTCTCCATGAGTTTGTTCAGGGCGTCCTGCACGGCCTTTTCCGACTCTGCGTCCAGCGAGGAGGTCGCCTCGTCGAGCACCAGGATTGCGGGGTCCTTAAGGATGGCGCGGGCGATGGCGATGCGCTGGCGCTGCCCGCCGGAGAGTTTGACGCCGCGCTCGCCGACAACCGTCTCCAGCCCCTCCGGAAAGGAGCAGATGAAGTCCCAGGCGTTGGCTTTTCGGGCGGCCTCGATCACCTCTTCTTCGGTGGCTCCCGGTTTGCCGTAGAGGATGTTTTCCCGGATGGTGCCGCCGAAGAGGATCACTTCCTGCGGCACGATGGCTATATTCCGTCGGTAGGCAGCCGTGTCGATGTCGTAAATGCTGCTGCCGTTCACCCGGATGTCGCCACTGTCTACCTCGTAAAATTTAAGCAGCAGTTGGACGATGGTGGATTTCCCTGCGCCGCTGGCTCCCACCAGTGCCACTTTCTGCCCGGCGCCTACCTGCAGGTCAAGCCCTTTCAGGACGGGGACGTCCTTCCGGGTAGGGTAACTGAAATGTACGTTTTCATAGCGGATATTGCCTTTCAGGGTGATCTTTTCGACCTTATGGCCCGGCGCCACATCCACCTCTCCTTTCTCTTTGAGGATTTCCCGGATGCGCTCGGTGGCCCCTACCGCCCCCAGGATTTCGGTATAGAAATTGCCCAGGCCGGCAATGGCGCCGCCCAGGATGCCTGTGTAGACTACAAATTCGATCAGCTGGCCGGCGGTCATGGCCCCGCTTTCCAGCATCCGGGCACCCTGCCAGATGATAAAGAAAAGGGCGCCGAAGAGGAAAGTGATGATAAATACCGAAAAGAGGGCCCGCCAGCGGGCGTAGTGCAGGGATACTTTGACCACCTTGTCGATGGCGCGGCCGTACCGCAGCGCCTCGAACAGTTCGTTGGTGAAGGCTTTGACTGCCTGGATAGCCTGTATGGTCTCATTCAGCGCCGTGTTGGAATGAGCCAGTTCCTCCTGCCGGCTTTTGGACAGGCGGCGGATGAAGCGGCCAAAAAACATCGCCCCGATGACGATGACCGGGAAAGTGCCAAGCATGATGAGCGACAATTTGGGCGCGCGAATAGCCAGGAAAGCGATGCCTGCCACCAGGATGATCACCTGCCGGATGAACTCGGCCAGGGTGATGGAAAAAGTGTTGTACAACTTCTCCACATCGGCGGTCAGGCGGCTGACCAGTTCCCCGACCCGGCTTTGCTCGAAAAAGACGATCGGCAGCGTCACCAGCTTATGGTACAGGGCCTTGCGCACATCCGCGATCCCTTTCTCGCTGACGATGGCAAAGAGCAGGACGCGCAGGTAGGAAACAACGCCCTGGGCAACGAGGACCGCCAGCAGCACCCAGCCGATCTGCCCCAGCGTTATATCTGTTTCTGCATTGCCCTGAGCCACGTCCACCATCAGGCCGGACAGATAGGGAAAGAGCATGAACACCAGGCTGGAGAGAAAAAGGAGGATCAGGCCAAAAATAAAAGGCCAGCGGTACGGCCGGATAAACCGAAAGACCTCGGCGGCTTCCATTAACTTTTCACGGTTCAGCTTCGCAGGGGGCGCTTCGTTGGTTCGCCTTCGCATTCCCATACTTCTGTTGTTTGTCACGAATAAAAAACTGCATTATAACACTTTTTTTCGCCAGAAGTTAAATATGGATTTCTCCTATACAAATTTATTGGGAAAAAAATGTAGTTTTGCCCCTGCTTCTTCGATGCCCCGGTTTTATTAAAATTTTATCATTCGCGCAGCCCCTGAGATCCATTTTGAATGTATATCCGTATAACGGTTTCCGGAATAAATAAGCAGTAAATCCCAAGGCTTATGCAACGACTTACAGTCCTACTGTTCCTTTTTTGTTCTTATTTCTCCCTGCAATCCCAGGTGATCGACTTCGGGGTTAATTTCGGCGGCATGTTCTACAGCGGCGACCTGGCCACCAGCGATGTCCGGCAGATGATCCAGGAGATGCGCCCTGCCGCCGGCATATTCTGCCGCCTGGTCAACAGCCGCCAGTTTTCTACCCGGTTCAACCTCAATTTCGGCGCCATCCAGGGCGATGACGCCCGGGGGGTCCACGAAGCGCGGGGGCTCAGCTTCGAAAGCCCGATATGGGAATTCAACGTCATCGGCGAATGGCATTCCCTGCGCATCCGCCATACGGAATACAGCTCTACCTTTCCCTACCTGTTCGGTGGGGCAGGCTTCTTCCATTTCAATCCCAAAGCGGAGGCGAATGGCGAGCTGGTGGAATTGCAGCCCCTCGGAACCGAAGGGCAGGGCCTGCCATCCTATCCTGCCGCCTACAACCGCCTGCAGCTCAGCTTCCCCTTCGGGGCCGGCATAAAAGTGATTAACCGCAAAGTAACCGTCGGCTTTGAAGTTGGCGGCCGCTTCCTGCTCACCGACTACCTCGACGACGTGAGCGACACAGTCGTCAACCACCGCGATGTGTTCGAAGGCAACGGCCCGGTAGCGGCGCAGCTGAGCAACCCCAACCTGGGCGGCCTGGAAGGCATCGACCAGACCTACCGCCGGGGCAGCGAACGCCGGGACTGGTACTACATGATGAACGTCACCTTATCCTACAACTTCGGACAGGCCATCCACAAAATGATGTCAGACCCGGTCCCGTGCCCGAAGTGGCGGCTTTAGCGACGTGAGATTAATAAGTGTCGTGTTTCGATAGGCGAGTGATTTTTTCTTTAGCCAAGGCGAGGGTCGGTGACGAACCGAAGGTTGTCACGATGATGACTGTAAACGTCATTCATTCCCGACCT
>JAGFJD010000514.1 GCA_024102975.1 Phaeodactylibacter sp.
AGATTTTGGGTTCTCACGAAGGCATTTTTCCGCCCCATAGCAGCGCTACGGGGCGGAAAAATGGCAAAGTGAGGTTCCAAAAGCTGGCATTTGCAGCCAAAATGACTACCTCCAAACATGCTCTTACTGGTTGATCAACTCCCCTTCGATGATGTTTTTCAAAACGCTCTTGGGGAGCGCGCCGGCCTGCATCATAGGTTGCCCTTCCACCGGGATGAACAGGATGGACGGGATGCTGCGGATGCCAAAAACAGAGGACAGTTCCCGCTCCTGCTCCGTGTCCACTTTATAGATGACGAGCTTATCCTTGTATTCATTGGCCAATTCCTCCAGGATGGGGGCCACCATTTTGCAGGGGCCGCACCAGTCGGCGTAAAAATCGATGATGGCGGGAAGTTTGCCTTTGAAGTTCCATTCCCTTTCGGTGGTATAATCAAAAACTTCGTTCCTGAATGTTTCCGAGGTCATTTTTTCAGTTGCCATAACACTTTAATTTTTTTTCAAAAATAAGGCATATAAACCTCGGTTTTTGTGATGGGAATTACAGAACCGGGCAGGTAACCATTCAGCCCACATTGCCTGACATTTTTGGACACAGAATACGCTGAGAAGACACAAAGCCACACAGAGGCCTGATTGTCAACGGAGAAACTTCGCGTACCTCTGTGTTGGACTCAGTGCGCTCTGTGTCCAAAACCATGCTGTCCAGTAGTGGGCATTCAGGCCTTTCCTCGGCCGGCATTTTGGGCCGGCGCAGAAAATAGTTGCTACTCGCACCCACACATCAGGTTATCCGCGTAGGCCTGTTCCTCCAGCCGGTAGCCTTTCGTGTAGGGGTATCCTCCGCCAATCCCCAGGTTTTCGGTCCGGATGGTGTAGATGCAGTCGAAGGCGATGACACTTTCTTTTTCCTCCAGGTCATTAGGGTCGCAGAAGGGGTTGGCGGAGGCGGCGCAACTGGTGGTGGTCATGTCGCCCAGTACGTCCTCCAGGATGAATTTGATGTCGATCTGATACTCATCCGCCAGTTTTTGGTCGACATCAGAAGCGTAGCGGCCGTAGGGTTCGCCTTTCCGGACGATGGAGTCGGGATAAATCTCGAATTTGTCCACAAAAAAAGAATGAATGGTGGCGACCTTTCTGAACTGGGGGTTTCCCTCAAAAACCAGGGAGTCAAAAGCGGGGGTAAAGGCTTTTTTGTTTTTGTCAAAATAGGTAGGCGAGATCGGTTTCATCCTGGTGTCCACCCAGATTTCGTTGACGAGGTACTCGTAGCCCATCAGCACCCTTCCTTTGCCGGGGCCCGAGGTGTCGTAGCGGGAACATTTCATCCGCACGTCCGCGCTTACGGCTTTGTAATAAACGCCGGGTTTGCGGGTGCCCGGCAGCGGCAGTTTGTATTTTTCGCTCAGCGACCATACGCCCTCATACCCGCTGCAGGGGCAGTATTCCTGCACTTCCAGGACATCCAGGTAGGGCGAGTTGAAATTCTCATCGTACGCTTTGTCGAAAAAAGCGGCCAGCGGGTGGAGGTTGGAATGCTGCTCTCCCACGGCAGACAGCCTGTCTTTCATAAAATAATACAGGGCTGCCGCACTCAAGAAAACGATGAGCGCCAACATCGGCAAAAGGCGCCGCCGGAAGCTGGCCCTGCCGCTTTTCAACCTTTCGACCTCGGCTTTGAGCCGCTCGTTTTCAGCAACTGCCATATCCCGTTCCTCCCGGATGGCTTCCCGGGTGAGCAGGCGGTTGATGTTTTCAATAGAGCGGACGTACATGCCCTCCGTCGCCGTGCCGTAAAGCAGTTTGGAAAACTGGCTGGCGCTGATGCTCAGAGCCTTAGCTACCTCTCCGTAGGAGGTATTGCCAAACCGGGCGGTGGGCTTGCTCCACCTGCCGTATTTCTCCTCCAGTTTTTCCAGAAATTTCTCTCGGATGTTCTCCTCCATGTGCCATTTACGCGGTGTAAAAACGTGTAAAAAAGTATAAAATTTTGCCAACACAAAATTTTATAGAATCTAATTCTTTTTTCTAAGGGTCCAACAACATAATTTTGCCAACACGTCAGAAAGCAGAATGGTGATAAAAATAGCAAATTCCGGCCAACCACGGAACAACTCTTACCTGATCCGCTTTCGGCAAGCTGCCCATCTGCCTGGCATGGACAGGGAGCAAGGACAGGGATGCCCCGGCCAGGCAGCTTATTAAAACTGAAAAATCACGCATTATGAAAAAACAACTACTGTTATTGCTGAGCTGCGCGTTTACCCTGCTGGCTGTGCAGGCGTCCGCGCAAAAGACTTTGACGGGCAGGGTGTCCGAAGCGGACGGCACGCCCCTCGTCGGCGTCACGGTCTCGGAGGCGGGAACGGCCAACGGCACTTTCACGGACATTGACGGCAACTACAGCATTAAGGTGAAAGATGAAAATGCAGTGCTGTCCTTCAGCTATACCGGCCTGGAAACAGTCACCCGGCCGGTGGCCGGCCTTCAGGAAATCAACGTTGTGCTGGAGGAAGATGCCAAAATACTGGACGAGGTGGTCGTCACCGCCCTGGGTTTCGAGGAAAAGGAGGACGAACTGGGCTATGCCAGCTCCACGGTGTCGTCGGGCGCGGTCACAGGAGCTGCCGAATCCACCATGATCAACGCCCTTTCGGGCAAGGCCTCGGGCATCCGCATTTCCCGCAACTCCGGGGACCCCGGCTCCGGGGCTTACATCCAGATCCGGGGCATCTCCACCATCGACCGGGACGCACAGCCGCTCATCGTCGTGGACGGCATACCCATCAGCAACGATTCGAGGGGGGCGCAGGAGACCTTTGCCGCCCAGTCGAGGCTCAACGACATCAACCCAAACGACATCGAGAGCGTCACCGTCCTCAAAGGCGCGTCGGCGGCAGCCCTTTGGGGGACAAAAGCCCTCGGCGGCGTGATCGTCATCACCACCAAAGGCGGCCAATACAACAACAAGTTATCCGTCACCTACAAATCCAGCTACTCCCTCGACCAGATCAACCGCCGATATCCCCTGCAAACCGTTTTCGGGCAGGGCGACAACGGCGTATTCAACCAACGGTCAAGGGACTCCTGGGGCGATAAAATATCCGAGCGCCCGGGCGGCGCCGACGAGTTCGATACCTCCGGGCCGTTCTATGTTGACCAGGAGGGCAATACGTACTATCCCATCCTGAGTAAAAACTCACAGGAGCTTTTCAATGAGAAAAATTTTGACCTCATCTTCCAGAACGGCCATTTCTGGGAAAACAACCTGAGCGTTACCGGGGGCAATGCCAACAGCACCATCTTCGCCAGCCTCAGCGACTTCAACCAGCAGGGCATCGTCCGCAACAATTCCGATTACCGGCGGACGACGGCGCGGGTGAATGCCACCCACCGCCTGTCCGACAAGATCAGGATCAAAGCCTCCACCGCCTATACCAAAAGCAAGTCGGGCCGGATTCTGCGCGGGGCCTCTTCCTCCGGCCTCCACCTCGGCCTGCTGAGAACGCCGCCCGACTTCGACAATACCGGCTACCGGGGCGATTACTACGCCAGCAGCACCGCCTCCCCGGTATCGAACCGCCAGCGCTCCTACCGGGAACCGCTGGGCGCGGACGGGACGGCCACCTACAACAACCCCCTCTGGACCATCAACGAGCAGGAGAGCACCGTGGACGTGGACCGCTTCATATCTTCCCTCGAACTGACCATTTCTCCCACGAACTGGCTGGACCTGATCGGCAGGGTGGGCCTGGACAAGTACTCGGAATGGCAGCAGCAGTTCTTCACCCCCGGCTCTGCCTCGGGGGCGTTCACTCCCGGTTTTTTTGAAAAGAACCTCGCCCGCAACTCCATCCTCAACATGGACTACATCGCCAGGGCGGGCACCCGGTTCGGCAGGAATTTCAGCGGCACCCTGCTGCTCGGCTTCAATTACAACCACCGCCAGCTGATCACCGACGGCAGCGAGATCATCAACTTCATCCAGTTCACCGACGTGGCCAGCGGCATCCGCGACATCGACAACGCGCTGCCCGAGAACAGGCTGGTCACCAGCACCTTCGGGCAGGAACGCACCGTCGGCGTTTATTCCTCCGGTTCCCTTTCAGCCTTCGACATGCTGTTCCTCAATGCCACCCTGCGGGCAGAGTCGGCTTCCACTTTTGGCGACGGGGCCGACAACACCTTCTATTTCCCCTCCGCTTCCCTCGCCTGGCAGTTCACAGAGCTGGAGGGCCTTAAGAACGACTTCCTCTCATTCGGCAAACTGCGGTTCTCGTACGGCGAGGTGGGCGTACAGCCCGCCCGCTACAATACCACCAACGTCTTCGTTTCCCCCACCTTTGCCGACCAGTACGGCGGCAACCTGGCCGGCGCCCTTTACGGCAACGGCTCTTTTGTGCCCGGCACCCAAAGAGGCAGCACCAGCCTCCTGCCGGAAAGGAAAAAAGAAACGGAAGTCGGGATGGACCTGCGGTTTTTGCGGAACAGGCTCTCCCTGAGCGGCACTTATTACAAGAACAAAACCGTAGATGTGCTCCTCGATTTCCCGATTGCCAATTCCAGAGGCATCACCCGCCTCTACACCAATGGCGCCGAGCTGCAGAACGAAGGCGTGGAACTCGACCTGGGCTATTCCCTGATAAAAAGCAAAGACTGGTCATGGGAGGTGAATTTCCTCTACTCCAGGGTAAAAAATGAAGTCACCAGGCTGGAAGAAGGCCTGACCATCAGCCTCGGCGGGCTCTCCGCAGTGAACGCACGGGCGCTGGAAGGCTTCCCCATCGGCGTGCTGTGGGGGTCGAGGACTTTGCGGGACGATGCCGGCAACATCGTCTTTGACGAAAATGGCTTCCCCGAGCAGGACGAACTCGAAGGAGTCATCGGCGACCCCAACCCGGACTGGCAGGGGTCGGCCATCAGCACCTTGTCCTTTAAGAACTTCTCCCTCTCCGTGCTTTTTGAGACCTACCAGGGCGCAGACATCTATGCCGGCACCAAGTCCGTCCTTTACGACCTCGGCACCTGGGGCGCCTCCGCCGAAGAGACCACCGCCAACCAGAACCTGCTCGATTTCGAGGGCAATGTCATCCTGGCCGGCACTACCTTCCGGGGGAAAATACACAACTTCGGCACCGGCCCCGTGGCCCTGACCGAAAGCTGGTATAATGCCGACGGCGGCTTCTTCGGCAGCGGGAACGACGAACTCTACATCGAAGACGGCTCCTGGACCCGCCTGCGGGAGCTGACCCTTTCCTACAAGGCCAGCTCGGACTGGCTGAAACGCTACACGGGCATCAGCAGCGCGGAAATTTCCCTGACCGGCAGGAACCTCTTCCTGTGGACACCTTTTGAGGGCAACGACCCGGACACCAACCTCCAGGGCGTGAGTGTGGCCAGGGGCATCGATTACTTCAACAACCCCGGCACGAAATCGTACGTGGCTACGCTTTCCGTGACCTTTTAACAACTGAATCCGATCAACATGAAAAAAGCAATATTACTTTTCCCGGCGATCCTCCTGCTCGCCTCCTGCGGTGAACTGGTGAACGGGCTGAACGAAAACCCCAACAGCCCCACTACGGCTTCCTACCAGTACATCCTGACCGGGGCGGAAGTGGGCAACATCGTCCTGCAAACCGGCGAAGTCGCCCGCAAAGCAGGCATTTTCTGCGGATATTATACCGGCACCGACCGCCAGCACCTCGGCTTCAGCCAGTACGGAGTGACCACGAGCGATTTTGATTCCGAGTGGAACAACGTTTATGTGGATGCCGTGGCCAATGCCCTGGCTGCTGAAATGGCAGCGGAAGAAGAAGGGGTCGGCGGCGTCACCAAAGGCATTACGCAGGCCGTCAGGGCCATGGCGCTGGGCACGGCGGCTTCCCTCTGGGGCGACATCCCCTTCGACGAAGCCGGCCAGCCCGACATCGAAAGCCCCGCTTTTGAGGGCCAGCTTTCCGCCTATTCCAAACTGCAAAACCTGCTGGACGAGGCCATAACCAACCTCGCTGCCGGCTCCGGCCGGCCGACCAGCGGCTCCGAAATCTACCTGGATGGCGACCCCGCTGCCTGGACGGAAGTGGCCCATACCCTGAAGGCCCGCTATTACATGCACACCCGGGAGTACGACAAGGCCTACGCCGCCGCTCAGAATGGCATCCGTACGCCGGACAACAGCCTGATTGCCCCCCACGGCACAGCGGCCGAAAATGCCAACCTGAACTACAGCTTTTTTGCCGTAGAGGTAAGGCAGTCCGACCTGCTCACTTCCGGCTTCATGGCAAGCCTCATTGCCCCCGACCCTGCCACCAGCCCCGATCCTTCAAAATACAGGGGCAACGCCAAGACCAATGAAACGGGGCGGTACAATTTCCTTTTCCGCACGACCTCGTTCGGGATCCAGCCCAACACTACCGCCAACGCCTTCGCCGCCCGGAACGCCCCGGCGCCTCTGGCGACTTTTGAGGAGAACAGCCTGATACTGGCAGAGGCCGGTTTCCGCACGGCAGGCTTCGATGTAGCCCTCGGGCATTTGAACGACTACCGGGCTTACCTCGCATCGGGGGGCTACATGGCCAACGCCGCCCCCGGCGACGTGCAATACGACGCCTACGAAGCCGCCGATTTTGAGAGCGGCGGCATGGAAAATGCCGACGGCATCAGCGCCGGCAATGCCCTGCTGCGGGAAATACTGGAGGAGAGATACGTGACCTTCTTCGGGCAAATAGAAGGATTCAACGATACCCGCCGCACGGAAAGGGAAACCGCAGTAAGGGTGCCCGTGGCGCCGAATACCGGTTCCAGCCTCCCGCAGCGGTTCCTCTACCCCACGACGGAAATTGACCGGAACCCGAATGTGCCCAAGCCGGTACCCGGTTTTTTTGAACCGACACCAGTGAACAAATAAAGCAACATGAAAGCATTGCGTTTTTTAAAAAAAGTGCCGGCCGCCCTCTGCCTGATCCTGATCCTGGGCAATTACCCGGCCCATTCGCAACCGGATACCCTGCGGGTGCTGTTCGTAGGCAACAGTTTCACCTACTTCAACAACCTCCCGCAGATGGTCTCGGCCATGGCAGCCTCGCAGGACGTCGCCATTTTTACCCGCCGGTCGACGGTGGGCGGCAGCAGCCTCGAACAGCACTGGAAAGGAGAAAAGGGCACCAACACCATGGCCCTGCTGGAAGAGGCCGCCTGGGACTATGTGGTGCTGAACAACCACAGCCTGAGCGCCATCGAAACCCCCGAAAGCTTCCTGGAGTACGGGCGGAAATTCGCGGAGCGCATCCGGGAAAAAGGCGCCCGGCCCGTCTTCATGATGACCTGGGCGTACAAGTCCAACCCGCTTATGCAGGCGAAGATCACCGAAATGTACAAGCGGCTGGCGGCTGAAACGGGTTCCGGTTATGTGCCCTGCGGGCCCCTCTTCGCTGCGGCAAGGCAATGGCGGCCCGACCTGGAGTTGTTCTCCGACGACAAGCACCCTTCGCCGAACGGCACTTACCTGCTCGCCCTGGCTTTCTACAAATACCTGTCGGGGAAGACCGTCATGGGCATACCGGAGCGGCTGGCCACCAAAGATCTGTTCGGGGAGAAGCTCTATCTGGTTTTCATGAACGAGGATGACGCGAAGTTCCTGCAGCAGCTGACGGAGGAATTTGATTTTAGAGACTGAACTCATTTTTCAAAAAAACAGAAAAGCGATGCAACAAATATTCAAAATAGCCCACTTGCCCGTAGCCCTCCTGCTGATGGCGCTGGCTGTTTCATCCTGCAACAAAGACAAGGACGACGAGGGTTTCCCCATCACCAACGACCTGCGGGTACTCAAGGTGAACATCGGCGGCGATGCCGTCGCTTCCGGCCTGTCCGATGTCTCGGTGATCGCCGAGGCCGAGCTGGTATTTTCCCATGCCCTGAACACCTCGGCATTGGAAAGCGCGCTCAGCCTTTCTCCTTCTGCGGCATTTTCCGTGAGCTATGACAATTCCGGCTCCTTTGCCACCATTAGTTTCGACCCGCCGCTTCAATACGGAACTGGCTATACTCTGAGCCTGCCCAAAGGCGTTTATGGGGCTAACGGAGAGGCCAGCACCGAAGATTTTTCCTTCGCCTTCACCACCCAGGCGTTCACTGCCCCGGAAATTACCCTTGCCAGCGAAGCACCGGGGTTTTTCGAAGGGGAAACCATCACCATTACCGCCGAACTGTCTTTCCCTATCCTCAGTGACGTAACACTGGACCTGGCCTTCTCCGGCCCGGCCACCAATGGGGTGGACTACGCGGCAAGCGCTCCCGGCATGGCTATCCCGGCAGGCAGCACCACCGCTACGGTGGAACTCGCTGCCTTTGAAGACGGGGAAGACGAAGGGTCGGAAACCATCACGGTCGCCATCGCCAACCTGGTCAATGCCGTCGAAGGCCAGCCGCAGGTGCTGAACCTGACCCTCGGCGACCAGCCGCCATCCATAGAGTTTAAAGGGGCCATGTCCCTCAAGATCGGCGGCACCTCCACCAACGGCAGGGCCATCCACCTGAGGGTTTTGCAGGACATTCCCGACCTGAGCGTGTATGGCATCGGCATTGCCAATAATGGCGGGGGGACCGACGGGCGGGAAATCGACTTCCCGGCAGGCAGCGCCGCCGCCGGGGATGACATCCTGCTCGTGCGCGACCAGGACCGGGCCGGGCTGGCCGAATATTTCGGAGAGTGCTTCAACGATTTTGAAGTGGTCATCGAAACGCCCGATTTAAACTTCAACGGCGACGACCCTTTTGAATTGTATAAAAACACTACCGTTATAGAGACCTATGGCGACGTGGAGCTTTCCGGGGAGGGGCTGGAATGGGAATATACCGGTAGCTGGGCATACAAGTTCAATGGCTTCTGGGAATACGGGCAGGTGGATTGCTCGGCCGGTTCCGCTTCCCTGCAGGATGCGGCTTGCGCTTATCCTTTCTGCGTCCCGCTCCAGCTTTACGGCGTAATGGCCATTCTCTGGGACGGTTCGGGCGTCAATGGCGGCAAGGCCGTCCACGTCCGCGCCAACCGCCCCATCGCCGACCTCAGCATTTACGGGCTTGGCACGGCCAACAACGGGGGCGGGACGGACGGCATCGAGTTTACTTTCCCCTCCGTTTCCGCCGATGAAGGCGAGCACCTCCTCGTCGCCCGCGAACCGGCCACCCTGGCAGCCTACTTCGGCAGCTGCTACAGCGGCTACGCCCAGGTTTTCCAGTCGGATGCCATGAACCAGAACGGCGACGACGCCATCGAGTTGTTCAGGGGCGCAGACGTCATTGAAACTTTTGGGGATGCGAACGTAAGCGGCGCGGGGCAATTCTGGGAATACACCGGCACCTGGGGCTATCGGATGAACGGAGTTTGGGCCTATGGCGGGATCGATTGCGCGGCCGGTTCTGCGACGACGCAGGCATCGGCCTGCCCGTACGGTTTTTGTCAATGAATGGTTAATTCTACTTTGTTACTTTGGAAAATTAACCGCAGAGGGCGCAGGGAACCACAGAGTTCTAACCGTTCTCTGTGGTCCTCTGCGCTCCCTGCGGTTTAAATTTCAGGCGCTGAGAGAGCCGGGGGTTGTGCAATAAGTATAGGCAGACAGGATTAACAAGATTATCAGGATATGTACTCCCGTGTGGCGCAAGCCACTACATCTTGTAAATCTTGTTAATCCTGTCTACTTTCGACCTTTTTGCACAA
>JAGFJD010000364.1 GCA_024102975.1 Phaeodactylibacter sp.
ACAGTCTGCCAGCCCGTCGCCGTCGTCGTCCATGCCGTTGCCGCAGATCTCTTCGCAGGGGTCGGAGCAGCTGGGCCCGGCGGGCACGATCACGTCCTCCGGAAGGATTTGTGCTGCCGAGTTGTCCGGATTAAACGGAGCGGCATCGAGGCTGAAGAAGCCGTCAAACGGGCTGTTCAATTGCCAGCTTTCCACCTCCAGGGGTTCCAGGCTGCCGCATTCGGTGTCCAGTTCGCCGAAGGGGTTTACTTTGAACAACAGGATGTCGCGGCCCGAGTCGTTGGTGGTAGTGGCGGAGATATAGGCATAGCCGTCCCTGACAAAAGCCCCCTTGATGGACGTCACCTCCTGGCGGCCGTTGTCCAGTTCACGGGCCCACATCAGGTTGCCGGCCTTGTCGGTTTTGACAAGCAGGAGGTTTTCGCTACCGCCGGCAGGGGTGTAATTGCCGACAGCCAGATAGCCGTCGCCCTGGTCCATCACCATGTTGAGGCGCTCCGAATCACCGCCGGGGACGTCGATGATGGTGGCCCATTCGATGGCGCCGTCCAGGCCGGTTTTGGAAATATGGCCAATGACCGATGTGGTGGAAATACCAGTCAGGTCGCCATAACCGCAGATCACCAGGGCGCTGTTGTCCTCGATGATGGAATTAGAATACAGCCGGGCATCGGTGTTGGTGTTTACGAGGTACAGGCGCGTCCAGTTGGTTGTGCCGTCCAGTTCGAACTCAGTAATGGCAGGGCGGAAGGCCGCCTGTCCGCCGCCGGCGGCGTTGTATCTGCCGGTTACATACACTTTGTCATCGACCAGGACGGCATCCGAACCCGATTCGCAGCTGCCAAGGCTATACCGCTGCATTTGAAGGAGGTTGCCGGTATTTTTATCTAATTCTCCCCAGGTGACGTCGCACCCCTGCGCGCTGTTATCTCTCATGTATCCGATAAGTAAATAATCCGGGGAGCTTTCGATGTTGATGAACTCATAGGTCCGGTTGTGGTCCGGGTTGGCGATCGACCGGATCCAGTCAAAAGCCTCCGTGTTCATATTATATTTGAAGCAGTACTGGTCGTCGTTGACCAGCGTCCTGGTTGAACCCACCAGATACTGCCCGTCTTCCAGCAGGGTATGGACCTCTTCCGGATCGCCGGAAAAGGGAACTGCCTTCTGCCAGATCCGGTTGCCGTTCGCATCGAACTTCATGAGCAGGGACTCTCCCGCCCGGCTGCCTCCCAGGTAGAAGCCCCCGTCGGCCGCCGGGATGAGGCAGCTGGCGGTTTCGTTGACCGTCCGGTCGCCCAGGACATAAAAGAAATTGTTCCCGCAGCCGGTATTCGGAGCGGTGGCCTCCACATAGGCGCAGGCCAGGCTTTCGCAGAGGGTGCCCTCCGCCCGCAGGCATACGTTGTACAGGCCGGGCATAGTGGTATTCAGGGTATAATCGGCGCTGTTGCTTACCACTATCCCGTTGACGAGCCAGGTGTAGGCCGTGGCGTTGGCGCTGGTATTGGTAAAAGTGACGCTCGCGCCCGCCAGCACGGTGGCAGCGCCCCCGTCGAAGCCGGCCATCACCGGGCAGAACACTTCGATGGTGAGGGTAGAATCGGCGGGCAGGCAGTTGCTCAGGTTGGAGAAGGCGGTGAGGGTTACCTGAAAGCTGCCTTCCGCATTGAAGGTGTAACTGGGATTAGTGGCGGTGCTGAAGGGGGCCCCGTTGATGCGCCATTCATAACTGCCGGCATTGGCCGAAGTATTGGTAAAATTGACGGTTGACCCGACCGGCACGCTGAGGCCGTCGGCGAAGAAGCCCACTGTTATCGGAACCGGGCAGGGGTCGATGCAAGCCGGCGAGTTGAGCAGGCTGGAGCGGGTTGTTTCGGCTACGCTCAACATCCTGTTTTTCTGCCCCTGAGTAAATCGGTCGTAGCATTCGAAGCGGGAGTAATCCATGTAGTTTTCCTTCATATCCACCTGATCGCCCAGGCCGCCCTGCGCGATGGGGCGGAAGGGGTTGTTGGCGGAGGTGTCGTCCTCATCGGTCTGGCAGGAGTTCATGTCCGCCGGACAGGGCGTACGGGCGGTGGTATTGTCGGGCGGCGTATCGCAGACGCGGTCGCCTTGCTGCTGGCAGTCGCCGTTGGGGCATCCGCCTTCGAAGGTGTGGTACAGGCCCAGGTAGTGGCCCATTTCGTGGACGAGCACGGTGGAGGCCGTGGGGTTGCTGCCCATGTAGGCGGCCTCCAGCACGATGCCGTCGTAGGGCTGCCCGTGGGCGCCGGGCAGGTAGGCGTAGCCGGCCACGCCGCAGCCGTTGTTGCTGCAGATTTCCCGCACTACCCAGACATTGATGTGCTGCGTGGGATTCCAGCGGCTGAGATCCTTCATGGCCTGGTCGTCGGTGCTGTTGTTCAGGTCCGTCAGGGCGGATTGCACCCGGTTGATGCCGGTGGTGGCGTTGCCCTGAGGGTCGCGGCGGGCCAGGCAGAAGGCGATCTCGGTGTCTACGCCGGTGGCGGGGTTGTAATAGCCGACATTGGCGAAGGCGTCGTTGAGGTGTTGAATAGCGTCGGTTACCCGGGCGTCGCTGATGTTTTCGCCGCCGCCATTGTGGATGATGTGGACGACGACGGGCAGGGTGTGTTGGGCAAGGGGGCCGCGTTGGGCAGCCCCAGTGGAATAGCCGCCGGGCGAATTCCACTGGGCGGGCTGTTGGGCCAGGGCGTAGAGTTGTTCTTCCACGCGCTGGGAGGCCTGGCGGTAGGCGGGGTCTTCCTGTAGTTTTTGGCGGTGCAGGGAGGCCTGGGCACAGTAGCCGCCGGAATCTGCCGCCGGAGTGCTTTCCCGGGGCACCGGATTTTGGAAAAAGGCCAGGAGGAGCAATGTCGGCAGGGCGAGTTTCAGGATTATGTTCATGAGCGCTGGTGTTGAAAGTTCAGATAAAAATAGGAAATTACGGGAGAAACTGGTAGCAGGGGGCGGCATTGCGTTTGCCTGCGAGGTGACATCTTGCCTCACAGGGCTATCCTTGCGTGGGAAGAGCCTGTCCGAAATTTTCGGGATTTTATCTCGCGGGCGGTGGGCAACGACAAGGAGTTTGAGAAAAGCCAAAGCTTATGGGAGGAGTGCCGCAAGATGACACCTTTTTCTGCACCAGAGGGCTATGAGTGAAAAAGATGTCACCTTGCTGGTGCGTTTCCATATTGTAGCGAAAGCAGTAGCTCCAGGCCCCGTCCACCGTGACGATGCCGGCCAGGTGGCTGCCGTCTTCCAGCAGATGGGTTATTTCCTCCTGGTCCTGGCCGATGGAGAAGCGCTTTTGCCACAGCAGGCTGTCGTGCTCGCCGAATTTTGTGATCAGGGCGTCCGGCCCGGCGCTGCCGCCGAGATAGAAGCCGCCGTCCTGTGCCGGCAGCAGAGCCGTACCCTTTTCGGTTTCCCCTTCGGCCCCAAGCGCCAGGGCGTAAGTGGTTTCACAGCGCAACCCGGTTACTTCTACATCCACGCAGGATACATTGGAACACAGATCGTCGCCCGCCTCCAGGCAGAGGCTGAAAAAACCGGGTTCGGCAGCTTCCAGGGCGTTGCCGGCGGCAGTGCCGCCTTCCACAGCAGCTTCCTTGTTTTCGGGAAAGCCCTGCGCATCCCTCTTTATAGCCTCCTGCCTGGTTTGCTCCTCGCCGAGCATGGTGAAGATCAGTTCCAGGTTTGTCATGTGGTCGCGCAGGTTTTCCCGCTTCAATCCTTTGAGCTGCATATATTCGGAGGGTATCAATCCAAACGTCGCCCGGGAAATCTCCGCCGTCAGGATGGAGTACTCCAACCCTTCTTTTACGCCCCTGCTCTTCCACTCGTCGGTGAGCTGCCCGCGAATGGCTATGGCTTGCAGGCGGGTTTCAATCCATTTTTCGTCGTAGCCCAGGTCGCGATAATACTGCCGCGCCCGTTCGGCGGCCAGTTCCGGGTTTTCTATCTCCTGAATCCGTTCATATCCGACCTTAGCCAGCCATTGTTTAAAAGGTTCTGCTTTGGGAGAAGGTATGGATTGAATAATCCTGAATATGCCCTCTGTATTTGCGGCATTCACTTTTCGTTTTTTTCCGTCTTTAGCCATCATTTGAAGTGGGGTACAAATTGTACCCCAGTTGCGGTTCAGTTCCGTATCCCGGCTACGCATTTTCTTGATGTATTGACGCACATTTTTTGTGTCCGTTAAAGTTTCCACAACATCAGAAACTGCAAACCACCATTCCTCATTATGCCAGGCGCGGCGGATGTGTTTTTCCTGGAAGACGATGATTTTGTTTTCCTGTTCCATATAAAACCCTTTTGCTGATAGGCGCAAAAATAATAATTTTATTGGATGAATTAAAGTAAAGTCATAATAATTCAAATTTAAATCAAAAAAAATAAGTACTTTTCAAATAAAATCTGTCTTTTTTATCCTCAATACCCCCCATCCCGGTAATAATCATACGCCCGCTCCTCCCTTGGCGACGGATACTGAAAGCGGAAATAAAACCCCGCCACCACGCCGAAGGCGAAGCCGCCGATGTGCGCCCACCAGGCCGTACCTCCGGTCTGAGCGGTATTGACCTCCAGCGCTGCCGTGCCGTTCATCCACTGCATGGCGATCCAGAAGCCGAGGAAAAAGATGGCCTGCATGCGGAAGATGAGGAAGAAGAACCACACCTTGATGCGGGAGGTGGGAAACATGACCAGATAGGCGCCCATGACCGCCGAGATGGCACCGCTGGCCCCGATGGTGGGCACGGTGCTGTACCAGTTGAAATAGATGTGGGCCGCCTGGCCGGCCAGCCCGCCGAGCAGGTAGAAGAACAGGAAGCGGGTGCTGCCCACGGTGGCCTCGATGTTGTCGGCAAAGACCCACAGGAAGATCATGTTGCCGATGAGGTGCCCCCAGCCGCCGTGCAGGAACATGCTGGTGACGAGGGTGAGGAGGTCTTCTCCTCGGACGGTCTCCGCCGGCACTGAGCCAAACTCGCCCACCAGAGCGTCCGGAAACTGGAGCTGGTACAGAAAAACGACTACGTTCAACGCGATGAAAGCATAACTGAGGAGCGGGAAATGCCCGCCTCTGACCTGGTCATCACCAATGGGAAAAAACATGCGCGGCCGGTTGCGTTAGGGAAATGATGATACGCCCGCCAAGATAAGACTTTAGCGGATGCTGTGGCGGAAATACCAGCATAGAAATCCGGATCAGGATAAAGGCTATCAGATGAGGATTGGACAGGAGTTAGAGAACCCGGCCTTTTAGCAGATAGGATGCGAATGTTTCCCCATATTTCCATGTGTTTCCACACATTTCCACATATTTCCATGTGTTTCCACACATTTCCCCTATATCCCCTCCACCACCATTTCAACCACGTACTCTTCCGGCTGGTGAGCCTTCCCTGCCTGGGGATAGGGCGACACTTTTTCCAGCCGGTAGATATAGTCCCCCACCTTCTTGCTGGCCAGTTCGGGATGGCCGGCGCGCAGGGCCAGGTCGACATACTGGCGTTCTCCTTTCTCCAGGGAGAACTGGATGACGGCCTGCCCCTCCCATATGCAGTTGGTAAACTCCGGGCAGCGGGAGTCCTCCTTGATGGCGGTAAACTGAATGGTTGGCCCCGGGCAATGGCAGCGGGCCGACTCGCCCAGTTGCAGGCGGAACAACTGGCCCAGTTGGTAGTCGTTTTGGTTTCCGCATTTGGCGGCGCCGAACAGGAGGGCCAGGGAAAAGAACAGTAAATAGTATTTCATAGCGGCAAATTCCCTTTGGGATTCAGGTAACCCTCCAAAGTTAAGGAATTTTTTAATGCCATATTACTCCCGCAGCACATACGCCCTGAAATACTGGCACTCCCGGATAAACAATTCAAAGTAGGGCGTTTCGGAATAATTCTGCACCAGGATATTAAAGTTGTCGTAAGTCTGCACCGCCCCTTCCCGCCAGCGGTTGACGTAATATTCGTTGCGCTCGCATTTGGCGGCCATGAAGGTGGCTTTGGCGGCCAGGTTGAGGCTGTCGGTGGCCAGGCGGGCGCGTTCGAAATAATATTTTGCCTGGCTGCAGTCGAAATGCTCGCGGTTATCATACGGGAAGCGGGGCTCGGGAGTGATGTTATCCCCGTCCTGAAGGTAGGCGGTATTCAGGCTGGCGCCGCTGCGGTAGTAATCCATGGCGTTCCAGGAATAGCTGAAATAGGACATATTGTAGAGGGCCAGCCCGACCTGATAGTAGTTCCAGGCGGCTTCGTTGCCGGAGGTGGCCTTGGCGGCGTAGTCCAGCTCCAGCAGGCGCTCCAGGAGTTCGCCCTTGTTGAGGGGGCTGATGTTGTCCGGCCAGCCTTTGCAGTGGACGCAGTCTTTGACCCGGTCGATAAAGGGATAGAAGAGCCCGAAGTTGTCCCACTCCACCCTGGGCATCTTTTTCATGGTTTCCAGAGCGGCCTCAAACTGGTAGTTGTTCATCAGGTAGGTGGCCTTCATTGCCAGGAGGGGGTAGAGGAAGGTGCTGTCGCCCTGGGCGACGAGCTGGGTTTCCAGCTTTGTGCGGTTCGGGTCGAGGCATATCCCGATCAGCTCGTCCAGGATGTCCGGCTGAAGGTTGGGCCGCAGGTCCTGGAGCCGGTGCTGAAAGAGAAAGGCCTTGCCTTTGAAGCCATATTGATTGTACAGCTGGTACAACTTGTCGTCGGTGAAGTCGGTAAAATCCTCGTATTTTTCGTACAGGGCGTCGAACTTGCGGATGTAGGCCAGGCTGTTCTCCATGGTATCCGAAATGGTTTGGTAGGAGCTGATCTGGAGGGCCAGCTCGAAGACCCGGAGCTGTTCGGCGAGGAAATCCCCCCGGGGGATCGCTTTGCGGGCGTGCTGGAAGGCGATGCGGGCATCGTAATAGTTTCCGGAGAGGAAGGCCAGGTAGCCTTCGGCCAGGCGCCACAGGCCGGCCTCTTCCACCAGCCCTTCGCCGATCACCTGGCTGACGAAGCGCTGCAGCTCGATCACCCGCTGGCCGGCGTCTTTGGAGGGGATGTTGTAGTAATATTCATTGCGCCGGCGCTTGTTGTTGAAAGAGACGCCCAGGAGATGTTTTTCCAGCCGGTTCATCTCCTGGATGAGCAGCAGTTGGAGGTAGGTATTGTTGGGGTCGAGGCTGTAGATGTGGCGCATTTCCACGAGCAGCTTGCTCTTCGGGTCCCGGGCGCGGATAGCGTAAAGGGCCGCCCGCTCCTGGTCGTTCTGGCAGCGCCGCAGGCAGGCCGCCCATTCTTCGTCGGTCTTGATGCTGAAACTTCGGTAAGCTGATTCCCGCTTGCTGGGGCAGTTGTCGAAAATGCGGGAGAAGAGGTAAGCCGCTTCCACCCGTTCGCCCAGGGCCATCAGGGCGCCGGCGCGGTGCCCCATGATCCAGTACTCGATGATGCTGGGGTCGTTGTCGGTCTTGGGCATCAGGTAGTCGTACAGGTCGAGCACCTGCTGGTACTGCTTGCTGTAGTGGGCCAGGCGGACGAGCTGGTAGGCATACCGCAGCCGGATGTAGTGCGATTTGGTGCGGCGGAAAGCCTGCAGGCCATCCTCAATGAGGCCTTGCATCCGGCTGCGGGCGGTATTGGGGGCGTCTTTCCAGGCGTCGCTCTGTATCACGTAAGGTTCGCACTGCTTGGCGAAAGAGAGGTAGCGCACCGTTTCCAGGCACTTGTTGCGGAGCAGGTACTCGGCGAAGGTGTTTTCCCGCAGGCGGTAGGGCAGGGAGATGGAGGGGCTGCGGATTGCCGCCGCCAGCTGGTCGAGGTCCGATATCGATGACTCGTAGACCAGCACGCCAATATCCTGAAAGCGAGGCACTTCGCAAAAACGCTCCTGCCATTCCTGGATATTGCCCTGGACCTGCGGGTCGCCCTTGCGCTGGTAGTAGCGCTGCAGCGCATCGAAGTCCACAAAAACAGGCGCCGCCTTGAGTTCCGGGTCAAGGATGGCCGGGCTGATGAAGGAGTAACCGGAAAAGGGCGGCTTGGTGCGGCAGTTGCTGGCGATGGGGGCAGGGAAAAGCCAGGCGAGGAGGAACAAAAAAAGAGCGAACGGCAAAACAGGGCGAAGCATGTTGCGGGTGTTTTTTGTCGGGTGAAGATAGGGAAAAGGAAGGAATGGGGAAATAGCCGGGAGAACATCGTTTATTTCTCTGATCTGCCCGGGCTATTCAAGATGATGCACAAATTTTCAGCCAGATAAGCGAACATCGAAATCCAGGTTGTGTTTCAACCTATGTCTCCTCCCCTTTTTTTATTAACTTTCCAATCTGATCCAACCAACCTGTATAGAGACAAAGGCTACGAACAACTTCAATCAACACCATATTTCCTGACCAAAAGCCTTTTTTATGAAAAACCTCCTTTTCACCCTCAGCCTGTCCTTCCTGGCTTTCGCCTGCGGAACCCCGGAAAGCGACAGCACAGATTCCTCCGCTCCTCCCCGGAGTATGATCGAAGACCCCGACCCGGGCATTGCCGCCGGCAAGGGCATCGGCGAAGTCAAAAACGTGGAGCTGACCGAACCGCTGAATCAGGACATGCTCGAAATGGGCGAATCCATCTATCAGATGAAATGCGCCGCCTGCCACAAACTCACCGACCAGCGCGTCGTAGGACCGGGCTGGGCCGGCATCACCAATAAGCGCAAGCCGGAGTGGATTATGAACATGATCACCAACGTCGATATGATGCTTGCCGAAGACCCCGAAGCTCAAAAGTTGCTGGAAGAATGCCTGACCCGCATGCCAAACCAGAATGTCTCCGTCGGAGACGCCCGCGACATACTAGAATTCATGCGCAAAAATGACGTGGAGAAGGTGGGTGAAAGAGACCAGGCGGTGGAGGAAGGTTAGGGGAGCTATATTGATATTGTTGAAGCCAGCATTAACGGCCAATCCTGATTTCCGAAAGACACCCATTTTATTTTTATGCCAACCAAAAACAAGACAACATGATACGCTTACTCCCCACACTTTTCCTCTGCGCAGCAGGGGCCCTGGGCCTGTTCACTGCCTGCGATACCGCCAATACCGAAAACGTCGTCAAAGGCGACGTGGCCGGCGCGGTTTACGTGCCGCCCGGAGAATACGACGAATTCTACGCCTTCCTCTCCGGAGGCTACAGCGGGCAGGTCACCGTCTACGGGCTGCCTTCCGGGCGCCTGTTCCGGGAAATCCCCGTGTTCTCGCAGTATCCGGAAAACGGCTACGGCTACAGCGAAGAGACCAAGCCGCTGTTTCAAACCTCCTTCGGCTTTGTTCCCTGGGACGACACCCACCACATCGAGCTTTCCCAAACTGACGGCGAGTTCGACGGGCGCTGGCTGTTCGTCAACGGCAACAACACACCCCGGATCGCCCGGGTCGACCTGCGCACCTTTGAAACGGTGGAAATCCTGGAAATCCCCTTCGTGGCCGGGCTGCACTGCGCGCCGTTCATCACCCAGAATTCCGAATACCTGGTGTCGGGCACGCGCTTCAGCGTTCCCATCCCGCAGGAGGACGTAGCCATCGATTCCTACGCCGAGAACTTCGACGGCGCTATCAACTACGTTTCCGTCGACCCGGAAAGCGGCGAAATGGCGCTCGCCTTCCAGATACTTGTGCCCGGCTTCAACTACGACCTGGCGCGCAACGGCAAGGGGAAATCCCACGGCTGGAGCTTCCTCACCACCTACAATTCCGAGCAGGCGCACAGCTTGCTGGAGATCAACGCTTCCCAAAAGGACAAAGACCTGATGGCCGTCGTCAACTGGAAAAGGGCGGAAGAATACCTCGAACAGGGCACGTTTGAAACGCGCAACGTCAGCTATTACCACAACCTGGTTGATGAAAGCAGCGGCATCGCCACTTCCGGCGAAAAAACCAGCGTGCGCATGATCAACCCGGCCGACGCCCCCGGGGTAGTGTATTTCCTGCCGGTCCCCAAGTCGCCCCACGGTTGCGATATCGACCCCACCGGGGAATATATCGTCGGCAACGGCAAACTCTCCGCCGACCTTTCCGTCTATTCGTTCGACAAAATCCAGCAGGCCATAAAGGACGAAAACTACGAGGGCGACTTCGAAGGCATCCCCATCATCAGCTATGAAGCCGCCATAGAAGGCGTGGTCAAAGAGCCCGGGCTGGGGCCGTTGCACACCGAATTTGACGGCAGGGGCAATGCCTATACCACCTTCTTCATCTCCTCGGAAGTCGTCAAGTGGAACGTCGAAACCAAAGAAGTGCTCGACCGGCAACCTACGTTCTACTCTCCCGGCCACCTCGTCATTCCCGGCGGGGAAACGGCGAAGCCCGACAGCAAATACCTGGTCGCCATGAACAAGATCACCAAGGACCGCTACCTGCCGACCGGCCCAGAGCTGGTGCATTCCGCCCAGTTGTTCGACATCTCCGGGGAAAAAATGCGCCTGCTGCTGGACTTCCCCACCAAGGGAGAACCCCACTATGCTCAGGCCATAGCCGCCGATAAGGTGATGCCCAATGTCAAGAAGTTTTACGCCCTGGAAGAGAACACCCACCCCTACGTGGCAAAAGGCGAAGGGAAAGCCAAGGTGGAACGCGACGGTAACGAAATCCACGTGTATATGACCGCCATCCGCAGCCACCTTGCCCCGGATAACATCGAGGGCATCAAGGTGGGCGACGAGGTATATTTCCACCTCACCAACCTCGAACAGGACTGGGACGTGCCGCACGGGTTCGCTATCCTCGGCAACAACAACGCCGAACTGCTCGTCATGCCCGGCCAAACGCGGACCCTGAAGTGGGAACCCCGGCGGGTAGGCGTCTTCCCGTTCTACTGCACCGACTTCTGCTCAGCCCTGCACCAGGAAATGTCCGGCTATGTCCGCGTCTCTCCCAAAGGGTCCAACGTCGCCCTCAAGTGGGGCCTGAACGAAAACCTGAGCGAGAAGGACATGCTGAGCCAGACGGAGGGGGAAGGCGATGGATCGATGTGAGTGGGCAGACACCCCGAAGTATTGCACAAAAAGTATATGCAGACAGGATTAACAGGATGCATTAATCTTGTTAATCTTGTTAATCCTGTTAATCCTGTCTATTTTCAACCTTTTACACAGCCCATCGGACTGGCGCCCAGGCTCTGGACATTCAATCCTGTACGACTATTGCAACACCACAACTTAAAAGAATGAAGGACAACGCTATCCCGCCGCCACGCCGCCCCGGCAAAATCCTGGCTACCACCTGGCTGATCCTCCTCCTGCCTGCCTGCGTTCTTGCCACCAGGCACACCGTCTGCCCGGGCTGCCCCCTGGCCAGCATACAAAAAGCAGTGGAAACAGCAGCGGCAGGCGATACCATCATCATCCGGAAAGGCATCTACAAAGAACGCGGCATAACCGTCAAAAAGCGGCTCTGCCTGGTCGGGGAAGGCGGGGCGGTGATCGACGGCCAGGGCCAGGGCGAAATCCTGTCCGTTTTTGCGCCGGGCAGCGAGGTCCGGGGGCTGGCCTTCCGCAACGTCGGCGTCAGTTATACCGAAGACCCGGCAGCCATCCGCCTGGTGCGCTGCGAGGGCTGTCTCGTGGCGGACAATTCGCTGGAGAACACCTTTTTCGGCATTTACCTGCAGCAGTCTGAAGGCTGCACCGTACGTGGCAACCGCATCGTCGGCAGGGCGAAGCAGGAGGCCTCTTCCGGCAACGCCATCCACATCTGGAAGGGGGAACGCGTCCTGGTGGAGGACAACTACGTCAGCGGCCACCGGGACGGCATTTACTTCGAATTTGTCGACGACAGCGAAATCCGGGGCAATACCAGCGAAGGCAACCTCCGCTACGGCCTGCATTTCATGTTCTCCAACCGCGACGTGTACGAGGGCAACATCTTTCGCGACAACGGCGCGGGGGTAGCCGTCATGTTTTCCCGCCAGATTCGCATGCTGGGCAATACCTTCGACCACAACTGGGGCGGCGCCTCCTACGGCATCCTGCTCAAGGAGATCAGCGACGGAGAAATGGCCTACAATACTTTCCGCGAAAACACCAGGGGCATCTACGCCGAAGGCGCCAACCGCCTCCACATCCACCACAACGAGTTTGTGGAGAACGGCTGGGCGCTGGACGTCAAAGGCAACTGCCTGGACAACCGTTTTGAATACAACAACTTCATCGCCAACACCTTTGAGTTGACGACCAACAGCCGCCACAACCTCAACACGTATTCGAACAACTACTGGGGCAATTACCGGGGGGCAGACCTCAACCGAGACGGCATTGGCGACGTGCCCTACCGGCCGGCCAGCCTGCACGCCCTCATCATCGGCAAGGTGCCGGCGGCCAGTATCCTGCTCCACAGCTTCTTCATGGAAGCCCTCGACTACGCCGAACGGATCTTTCCCAGCCTCATCCCGGAGCAACTGGCCGATGAAAAACCGCTCATGAAACCCGCCAGCCATGATACGGATTGAAAGCCTGGCCAAGTCTTTTGGCAGAAACACTGCCCTGAGCGAGATCACGCTCCAACTGTCGGCAGGGCAGTGCGTAGCCCTTATCGGCCCTAACGGCTCGGGAAAGACCACCTTGCTCAAGTGCATCCTCGGCCTGGTAAAACCCAGCGCCGGAGAGGTGTGGGTCAACGGCATTCCGGCTGCCGGCAACTGGAGCTACCGGGAACACATCGGCTACATGCCGCAGGTGGGCCGTTATCCCGACCAGATGAAGGTGAGGCAGGTGCTGGAACTCATCCGCCAGATCAGGGGCAGGGAGGCAGCCCGCCACACCGATGCCGGGCTTATCAGCGCCTTCGGGCTGGAAGATGTGATGGCGCAGCGAATGCATACCCTCTCCGGCGGCACCCGGCAGAAGGTCAGCGCCACCCTCGCTTTCCTCTTCGACCCGCCCATCCTGATCCTGGACGAGCCGACAGCCGGCCTCGACCCGGTGGCCAACGAACTGCTCAAAGAGAAAATCCGCCGGCAGTGCGAACGGGGAAAACTGATCATCATCACCTCCCACATCCTGAGCGACCTGGATGACGTGGCCACCGACGTGCTGTTCCTCCAGGAAGGGCAGATGCAATTTTTCAAATCCCTGGCCAGCCTCAAAGAAGAAACCCGGGAGGACCGGCTCTCCAGGGTTATTGCCCGGATTATGCAATCGAATAAAAAGTGAGGGCAGTGCCGGCTGTTTCCCTCATTTTTTCTTTATTACGGGCCACCTGATTGGTTTTCAAAAATTAAACAGGGGGTTTGCCGTGATAGTCGACAGGCGAACTCTAGTCGCCAGCCGACATCACATAAGGTGGCCCGTCCAAAGGGAAACCATGAAAAAGATCATCAGCTTTGTGGCAGGCGATATTCTCCGCAACCGGACCGTGCTGGCCTATACGGCCGTGCTGCTCCTCTTTTCCCTGGGGTTGTTCAGCCTGGAACCCCGGCCGGAAAAGGCATTGCTGAGCCTGATGAATATCGTCCTGGTCTTCGTCCCGCTGGCCAGTATCGTCTTTTCAACCATTCATTATTACAACTCCGCCGAATTCATGGAGCTGGTACTGGCTCAGCCGGTGGCCCGAAGCCGGGTGCTGCTGGTCGAGTTTGCCGGCATAGCCCTGGCCCTGGTCCTGGCCTTCCTCGTCGGGGTGGGCCTGCCCGTATTGTGGCACGGAGCCGGCGCCAAGGGCATCCTGCTGGTGCTGGGCGGCGTGATGGCCACCGTCGTTTTCGTGGCCCTGGCCTTCCTGGGCGCCGTCACCTTTCGCGACAAGGCGCAGGGCATCGGCTTTGCCCTCATCCTCTGGTTCTTTTTTGCCCTGGTATTCGACGCGCTGCTGCTGCTCGTCCTGTACAATTTCAGCGAATACCCGCTGGAGCGGGCCGTCCTCGTGCTGACCATGCTCAACCCGATCGACATCGCCCGAATGATGATCATCACCCGGTTGGATACGGCGGCGCTCATGGGGCACTCCGGGGCGGTGTTCCGCGAATTCCTGGCCGGCGCCTGGGGGTGGGTTGTCGCCTGGCTGGCGCTGCTGGCATGGGGGGCGGCGCCGCTTGCTGTTGCCGTGCGGATATTCAACCGGAAAGACTTGTGAGAAACTTCCTAGGAACATTCCGCGTGTTAAATAGGATGTCTAAGCGGTAGCTTTTCAACCTGAAAAAGCGTAATTTTGGAAAAACTGATTAACAATGACGGTAAAAGAAGCCATAACGGTTGATCTTGAAATACTGGGAGGAACGCCTGTCTTCACTGGAACAAGGGTTCCAGTGAAGACGCTATTCGATCATCTAGAGGAAAGTTCTCTGGAAATGTTTTTTATTTAATTTTAAGCTGAATTTCTCCATGATATTTAACACAAAAAAAATACTTCTTTTCCTTTTGCCGGCCCTACTCGGCGCCGCAGCGCTCTCCGCCCAGAAAACCTTCCAGGGCACCGTAGAGTACAAATACGAAATGAAAGGCGAAGGCGCCGAAATGATGGCTGCCTTCATGCCGGAGAAAATGGTTGTCAAGTACAGCGAGAAAAGCATGCTGACCTACATGGAGGGCGGCATGATGGGCGATATGATGGGCAGGATCGTCGTCAATGGCGAAAGCGGGGAGAACTTTGTGGTCAAAGACGACGAGCAGGCCGTTTATTTGATCAAAGCCGAAGACATCGAAGAAAAGATCGACGGCCAGGAAAAACCGAAACTGGAAAAGCTGGACGAGCAGAAAGACATCCTGGGATACGCCTGCCGGCGCTATAAGCTCACCCTCTCGCAGGACGGCGCGGAGACGGTGCAATACATGTGGATCACCGGCCAGCTCCGGGCGCCTGAAATCAAAACCCCCGGCGCCGGCCAGATGGGCGGTTTTATATCTACTACCGACATTCCCGGCTTCCCGATGGAGGTAGAAGTCGAGATTCCGCAGAGCGGCATGACGCTCCTGCTGTCTGCCGTAAACATTGATCAGGCCAGGGTGCCGGCCAGCGAGTTTGAACGGCCGGAGGGCTTCGAGGTAAAGGGCTTCGAAGAGATGATGCAGAAGCAGGATTAACCGGACGTACCACCTTCAGGTGGTGCGTTTTAAACGATTAGCCGAATTTCGGTAAATTGCCTGGATGAAATACCTGCTCAAAACCCTGCGCCGCATCCTGTACCTGCTCGCCGGCCTGCTGCTCGGCTATCTCTTCACAGCCCTGTTGCTCTCCTTTTTTACCATCCGGCCGGCACCGGTGGAATGCGAAGAAAAACAGGTTGCTTACCTGACCACCAACGGCGTCCACCTCTTCATCGTCCTGCCGGCAGAAGAAGTTGAGCCATCCCTGCGCGGCCGGCTGGAGGTTCCCGGCAGCACCCGCTTCCTCGCCTTCGGCTGGGGCGACCGGGAGTTCTACCGCAATACGCCTTCCTGGAAAAATTTGTCGCCCGGCACCGCCTTCCGGGCTGCCTTTCTGAACACCCCCGCCGCCATGCACGTAATCAGCTACCCGGAGGAACAGGCCTCCTGGCGCAAGCTGTCCATCTGCCTCGTACAGGCGGACGCCCTGAGCAGCTTCATCGACCGGTCCTTTCAGAAGGATGAAAAGGGCAACCTCCTGCCCGTCGAGGCGCACGGCTACAGCCACAGCGACCTGTTTTTCGAAGCCCGGGGCTATTACTCCTGCCTGCGCACCAGCAACACCTGGGCCAACGACGCCCTGAAACAGGCCTGGCTGCCCGCGGCGGTTTGGACGCCGTTTGATTTTGGGGTGCTGTGGCACTTGTAGGCATAATTTATCTCGTAAAACAGGCTGGGAGCTGGCTGGCAGTATTTCACAGGGTGAACAGGATGGCGAACCACCCAAAAAGATCAATGTTGAATCTGTATGTTCCTGTTTTTATCATCCCAGCCTGCTGGCCAGCGATCAGGATGATCGCGACACGATCACTCATACCGCAGCGCCTCCACCGGATTGCCCCGCGCTGCCTTCACCGACTGCCAGCTCACCGACAACCACGCCAGCACAAGCGCCAGGGCCGCCGCCAACAGGAACCATGCAGGATTGATGGTAACGCGGAAGGCAAAGCCCTGCAGCCACCGTTGCATCAGCAGATAAGCAATGGGCGCGGCAATCGCGCTGGCCAGCAACACCATCAGGGTGACCGGCCGGTTCAGCGTCAGGACAAGCTGTGCCACGCTGGCGCCCAGCACCTTGCGCACCCCGATCTCCTTGGTGCGCCGGGCGGTGGTGAGGGTAGCGATGCCGAACAGGCCCAGGCAGGCGATCAGGATGGCCAGGCCGGTGGCCCACGAAAGGACGCTGCTCAGGTGCTGCTCGGCGCGGTACTGAGCGTCGAGGGCATCGTCGAGGAAGGCGAAATCGAAAGGCTGCCCGGGGGCGGCCCTGCTCCAGGCTTCCCGGACGCGCTCCATCGCGGCCGGGACGTCGTCGCCGCGGAGGCGGACGGCTATTTTGGGGATGGGCAGGTCTTCATAATTCATGTCACTGACCGCCCGGACTACGCCGGCGAGGTTCATCCCGATCATCAGGGGTTCGATGCGGGTGTGCAGGGAGTGGAAGTGGAAGTCCTTCGCGATGCCGATCAGCTGCAGGGTTTCGAAGGGAGGAGGCAGTTGCTGGCCCACCAGGCCCCGCCAGCCGAAGGCGTCGGCCATGGATTCGTTGATGAGGACCGCCTTCTCCCGGTCGCTGGCAATATCCTGTGAGAAGCTCCGGCCGGCAGCCAGGCCGATGCCCATCACTTCCAGGTAGTTGTCTCCAACGGCGTTGAAACTGAAATCTCGGTATTGCTGGGTGGAGGGGTCGGTATAGCCCAGGGTAGTCCAACCCGGGGCCCCCACCGCATGAGCCGAGGCGGTAACCCCCAGTATGGCCTGCTCGCCGTTGAACTCCTGCCGCAGGCGGCTTTCCACCTCCCGGCCGTCGGCAAATATAGAACCGATCCCGTAGTCGGCCGTGGGCGTCGCCTGGTAAGGCAGGATGACCACCTGCTCCTTGTCAAAGCCCAGGTTTTTTTGCTGCAGGTATCGGAGTTGGAAGGCCATCACCATCGTGCAGATGATGAGGCAGAGGGATAACACGAACTGAAAGCTCACCAGCCCGCGCAGCAGCATCTGCCGGCCCCGCCCGATTTTGGTGATCATACCTTTGATGGCCCGCAGGGGCGAGAAGCCGGATACGACCAGGGCAGGATAAGCGCCGGCCAGCAGGCCAAGGGCCAGCCCCCCGCTTATGAAGAGGGCCAGGCTGGAGAGGGTATAGGGGATGGACAATGCCTTGCCGGCAATGAGGTTAAACGCCGGCACACACAGCTGCGCCAGCAACACGCCCAGCACAACCGCCAGCAGCGTCACCACCACCGACTCGCTCCAGAACTGCTGCATCAGCTGCCCCCGCATCGCCCCCGCCACCCGGCGGACGCCCACCTCCTTCGCCCGGGAAACCGACCGCCCAATGGCCAGGATGACGAAATTGACCACCCCCAGCAACAGGACGAGCAAAGCGATGCCGCCGAGGATCATGGGATAGCGGTGGTCGCTCACCGCGGCTATGCCCTGGGGGAAATCGTTGTTCAGGTGAATGTCGGTTAGCGGCTGAAGGCCCACTACGTATTCTCCGGCTTTATAGATTCTCACGACCTGCTCATCGATCACCGGCGCCATTTTTTCCTGTAATGCCTGTGCGCCTACTCCTTCTTTGAGCAGCACATAGGTTTCCGGGTACACGAAGGTCCAGCTCGTCAGCGCCCGCTCCGGGAACAGGGTTTTCATGTTCTCGTACGGGATGAGCATATTGTACTGTATACTTGAATTGGCCGGCGCTTCCCGGATGATGCCCGAAACGGTGAACTCTTCCCACTGGCCATTGAGCTGGATGGATAATGCCTGCCCCAGGGCAGGGCCGTCCCCGAAGTACTTGCGGGCGGCAGCAGGCGTGAGCACTACCTTGCGCAGCCCGTCCAGCGCTTCGGCGGGTTTGCCCTCCAGCAGTTCAAAATCAAAGACTTCAAACAAAGAGGGCGTTACGACGTGCATGGGTTCCTGGCTCACGTCGCTGCCCTTCTTCACCAGGTTGTTCACCTGGATGTACTGCAGGGTGGCCTCCACTTCCGGGAAGTTGTTTTCCAGTACGCCCGCCAGCACCACGGGCGTTACGGTATTGAAAAAAACCTCTCCCTGATAATGCTCTTTGACCCATACCCGGTGAATCCGGTCCTTCTTGCTGTGGAAGCTGTCAAAAGACCATTCCTCCCGGGCGTACAGCCCGAGCAGCAGGGCCACCGCCACCCCGATTCCCAGGCCGAGAATGTTGATAGTAGAATAAAGCTTCTCCCGAAGGAGGTTCCGGAGGGCGATTTTGAGGTAGTTTTTTAACATGGGTGAGTATTTCAATGTATTTCAATGTATTTCAATGTATTTCACCGTATTTCCGCCTATTTCACTATTTCAGTCCAGGTACTTATACACATACCCATTTACACCATGTCCGGCTTCCGCCCCGCAATTATTCTGTATGCTGTCTTCGAGCTATGCCCCGCCTGCCCGTCCCGGTATTCATAAAGCAGGCTGGTTTCGAAAATCCTTTCCAGCCCATTCCCGGCGCTGATCGCTTTGCTGAGGATTTCAACTTTTTTGCCGGTGTTTTGAATGCAAAAAACGATGACCGCTCCGGGCCGGAGGCTTTGGATCATTCGCTGAATGAAGCCGATCTCTTTCGCTTTGTCCTTTTTTGTAAAATGGAACATGCTGTCGAGCAGGACAAAATCGAAATCCCGGAAATTATCAAATTCATACATGTCCGCTACCATCCCGGCAACCTTTAGCCCCTCCAGTTTAGCCGCCTGCTCCATCCGCTCTATCCCGGCCCTGGAATGGTCAACACCGGTCACCTCATATCCCAACCTGGCCAGAGGGATGGCATCCCGCCCCTGCCCGCAGCCCAAATCCAGCAACCTTCCCCGTTCCGGATAGTCGGCGAAAAAGGCGACCAACTCCGGATAAGGCGCTCCGAACAGATTCTCCGTTTGATAGTATTTGTCGTAAACCGTTTTCATGCTCCAGTTTCATTAATTCACTCATTCACTCCCTCCCCAACACTTCCACCGGGTTCGCCCGCGCCGCCCGGATCGAGTGGTAGCTCACCGCCAGCCAGGCCACCAGCACCATCAGGCCTGCGGTAGCCAGGAAGAGGTGGATGCCAATGCCGGCCTGGTAGGCGAATCCCTGCAGCCAGTTAGAAAGCAGGTACCAGGCCACCGGCACGGAAATGGCAAAGCCGATGAGGATGAGCTTCAGGAAGTCTTTGAACAACAGGCCTACGATGCTGGCCACGCTGGCGCCCACCACCTTGCGGATGCCGATCTCTTTGGTGCGCCGCGCCGCCGTGAAGGCCGACAGGCCGAACAGGCCGATGCAGGAGAGCAGGATGGCAATGGCAGCGAAGTAAAAAGCCAGCTTGCCAATAGCTGTTTCGCTTTTGTACATGCGGCTGTATTCTTCGTCCAGGAAGGAATACTCGAAGGGATAGTCGGGCACGATGCGGCGGTAGAGGGCTTCCATCCCGGCGATGGCCTCCCGGGCACGGCCGGCTTCGGTGCGGATGTACAGGTTTTCGGAGCTGCCGTTGCGGCTGAGGTATAGGATCAACGGCGCAATAGGCGTGTGCAGGGAATTGAGGTGAAAGTCCTGAGTCAGGCCGATGATCTGGCCGGCCACCCCCCAGAATTCCACTTTCTCTCCCAGGGGCTGCTCCATGCCCATGGCCCGGGCTGCGGTTTCATTGACGATGATGGAGAGGGTATCTGCTGGCCGGTCCGGAGAAAAATCCCTGCCGGCCAGGAGGTTAATGCCCATGGCCTCAATAAAGCCGGGCGTTACCTCCATCACCCGGAAACCCACCTGGCTATCCGCCGGCTTGCCGGCCCACACCGGATCCCGGGTCTCGCTGCTGATCATGAGCGGCGTTTGGTTGGAAGCTGTGTACTGCTTCACGCCCGGCAGGGCCGAAATTTCGTCTTTCAGGTTGGGATATTTATCATAAAGTGCGCCGTTCATGGGAATCTGCACCACATTTTCCCGGTCCAGCCCCAGGTTTTTGTTCATAATAAAGCTTACCTGCCGCTGTACGCCCAGGGCGCAGACGATCAGGCAGGCAGACAGGAGGAACTGCACCACCACCAGGCCCTTCCGCAGCGAAGCGCCGCTGAACTGGCCCGCTTCCTTGCCCCGGAAAATGTTGACGGCCCGGAAGGAAGAAAGCAAAAATGCAGGGTAACTGCCGGACAACAGCCCCGCCACCAGCCCGGTGCCGAGGACCAACGACAGCGTCCCCGGCGCCAGATATTGTATAGAAAGCTCTGTGCCGGCGATCTGCCGGAAGGGCCCCTTCAGCAGCTCCACCAGAGCTACGCCCAGGCCGGTGGCGATCAGGGCAATGGCCACGGCTTCGCTCATGAACTGCCCTGCCAGTTGCCCCCGGCTGGCGCCCACCGCCTTGCGCACGCCGATCTCCTTCGAGCGGCGGGTAGCCCGCGCTGTAGCCAGGTTCATGAAATTGATGCAGGCAATGAGCAGCAGAAAAGCCGCCGCCCCGATGAACAGGCGGACGTAAGTGATCCGCCCGCCTAAAGGCCGGCCGTTCTCCAGCTTGCTGTACAGGTGGCGCAGGGGGAAGGACAGCAGGCTGATGGTAGTGCCCTCTTCGCTATTGCCCTTATGCTTCCGGAAAAGGGCGAGCAGCTTGTTTTCCAGCGCCGGAATATCGGTACCGGGTTTCACTTTGAGGTAGAGCCGGGAGCTGAAATTGCCCCAGTGCCGGTCCCACGGATGCGTGCGGAGAAAGTCGTCGATAGAAAGGAGAAAACCGAACTGCAGGGTGGAATTGGCAGGCGGGTTGGCCACTACGCCGCTTACGGTGTACGTTTCTTCTCCGGCGGCTTCCAGGGTTTTCCCGACGGCCTGCCCCCGCCAGCCGGCGCCGAAGTACTTCTCCGCCAGCCGCTCGGTAAGGACGACCGCGTTGGGCTGGCCGAACAGGGTTTCCCGGCTGCCTTCCAGCAGCGGGAAGTTGAAAACGTCCGGGAAGGAATGGCCGACATAAAGCCCTTCTTCCTGGTACGGCGTTTGCCCCTTCCGGAAAGGCAATTGCCGGGGAAAGGTAACAGACAGGGCCGCCTCTGCGTCCGGTATTTCTTCATTGATCTTTTCGGCAAATAAAACCGGCGTAGTCACCCAGGTACTCAGCTGCCCGTCCTCCGCCGGGAAATTGAAAACGGCCTGATAAATGCGGTCCGCAGCAGCGTGGAAGCGGTCGTAGCTCAGCTCGTGCTGCACCCAGAAAAAGAGCAGCAGGCTGACGGCTATGCCCGTGCCCAGGCCCAGCACGTTGATGAGGCTGTAGCCGAGGTCGCGGCGCAGGTTACGGATGGTGACGAGCAGGTAGTGTCTGAGCATTGCTTTATTTTTGTGTATGGGTGTATATGTTGGCGCAGTACCATGCACAAATGCACATTCTTTGCAACTATTTACCGCATAGGCCACATCAGGCAGTTCACATAAGCCACAGTAGCCGCGGCCTATGTGCGCTACGGTGAAAACGCTATGTATCCTATGTGGTTAAACAAAAGGCCTAAACAGTTACCATTCTTTAACTTTTGACCGAAGGCCGGGGCAGTCTGGGAAAAATCCCTTTCCCGTCAGAGCGCCTGTTTGGCCAGGCGCCCGGACGGGTGGGGGTCAAGGTTTTCATGACGTGATAGGCGTGTCAGTCGGATGTTGGTGATTCTTACAAGAGAGGGAGCCAAGTCGGAAATGCGAAATCGGAAGGTGGAACACTTCCCACCCGTCTTCGCTATCGCTCTTCCGGGCAAGCTTCCTAATTCGCTACTTTCCATTTGGCACGCCCTTCGGCGCGTCGGCCTGCCCGGAGGGTTGCCGGAGCTGCTCATCGCTGCGCACGTTGCCGTCCACCAGCTCGATGATGCGGGAGCCGAAGGAGGCATTGCGCTCCGAGTGCGTCACCTGTATGATGGTCACGCCTTCCTCGTTGAGTTCCTGGAAGAGTTCCATGATCTGGTCGCCCTGCTTGGTGTGCAGGTTGCCGGTCGGCTCGTCGGCCAGCAGCAGGCGCGGCTTGCTGATCACGGCGCGGGCGACGCCGACGAGCTGCTGCTGCCCGCCGGAGAGCTGCTCGGGGAACAAGCCCTTCTTGGCCACGATCTGGAAGCGGTCCAGGATTTCGGCCATCATGCTCTTGCGCTCCTTGCCCTTCACGTTGCGGTACAGCAGGGGCGTTTCGATATTCTCGTAGACGGTCAGGTCGTCGATAAGGTGGTAGGCCTGGAAGACGAAGCCCATGTAGGCCTTGTGCAGGTCGCTGCGCCGGCGCTCGTTGAATTTGTGGACGGCCTCGTCGTAGAAGTAATACTCCCCTCCGGAGGGTTCTTCCAGCATGCCGATGATGTTGAGCAGAGTGGACTTGCCGGCGCCGCTGGGGCCCATGATAGTGACGAACTCGCCCTCTTTTATATCGAGGTTGATCTGGTTGAGGACCCAGGCCTTGCGCAGGCCGTTGCGGTAGTACCGTTCAATGTCGCGGAGTCGAATCATATACTTGTTTTTGTTTTTTTGCCGCGCCAGCCGCCTGCCCGCAAAACAGGGGCGGAAAAGGCAGTCGCCTGGCGCGGCGGCTTACAGGGAGGTGGGCTGCTAAAGGACCGCCTCGCGTCTTTCTCTTTGAGAAGGCAAGGCTTGTGCCAAAATTGCAATTTGTTCGAAACCAGCTACTTAACCCTAAAGCCAGCCGGAGAAAACCGCATGGGTTGTGCGGAGGCGGACAGGCGGGTGTTCGGAAATGGACAGTTGCCCATCCCGGACGCGCCAGATTTATCTGGTGCGTAACATAAGCTCCCGGGTTAGCCGATAACCCGGTCATCCTTCGCCACATACCGGGCATAAGACGGGACTTGAGAAATGCACAAAAACGATTGCTTAGGCAGACAAGCGCCGGGGGCAAATATAGCCTTCTGCAGGCTGTCCCCTAAAATATCACCGGCGGAAAATCTTCACTGTCCCCTGTTCCGGCGCGTCTCCAACCTTTAAAAAGTACATTCCCGGCGGGAGGGTGGAAAGCCCCAGTTCTTCCCGCTCCTGGCGGAATAGCCCGGAGGCGGCCAGTTGGCCGTTGGCGCGGTACAGTTGGTAAACAGCAGGTAGCGTTACGTTATTTAACCTTACCTGCACCATATTGGGAGCGGGGTTGGGAAAAACTTCCAACGTTTTTTCGCCGGACTCCGGCGCTTTTGCCGACACCACCCCCGACACCCGGTAACGGAGGATGCGGAAGCTCACGGCCCCGGTCTCCCCGAACTCATCCCTCGCCCGAAAGGCCACCTGATAAGGCTGTCGGCGGATATGCTCTTCGCGAACAACCCAGGTAAAGACACCCTCCGCCTCATTCATAGCGCCGGCCGCCGTGAACGTGGCGGTAGAGGCATAAAAATCATCCTCCAGCAAGCCGCAGGAGGCAGTCAGCTCAACGGTTTGTCCTTCCGGGCTCACTGCTGCCGCCTCAACGCGCACGGTTTCGCCCACCGCCACGTCGATGATTCCGGGTTCGGTTTCGGAAAGGGTGAGACCGGGCGGCAGATGATTTCCGGTTGCGACGAGAATCTGCATTTCCCGAAGCACGGCATCCACCAGTTCTCCGTCGCGGTATGACCGGATCACCATGGCAATGTTGTATTCGCCGGCAATCTGCGGGGCGTCCCAGGTCAATACGCCCGTTTCCGGGTCGATCGATAGCTGGTTGTCCGGGCCGGCCCCGATCAGGTTAGGCCAAATATAGCCAGGCACTTCCACGCCCCGGCCCTGCAGGGGAACGGCCAGGGCATAGGCCAGGCTGTCGTCGTCGATGTCAAAGGCATTGGGCACATGGACGAACGGCTGCCCTACGATGCCGTAGCCCACCGGCGGCTCCAGCAGCACCGGCGAATGGTTGTTCATTGCCGCTGCCTCCGAAAGAAAAGCGCCGGATTCGATGTGGAATCTGGTCTGGTCGGAGTTGGGAAAGTTGATGTTCAGAATGCCGCCATTGCGGTTGGGGTCTGTCATGCTGATGACGTAGTATCCGAAATCTTCATACTGATGGGTGTAGGTATAAATGTTCATTTTGACATTGGGGGCAACGATCTCGCCGTCCGGTACGCCATTGCCGTTGAGGTCGGGCCCGTTGACCCTGGCGATTCGTTCGCAGGCGCCGTCGCCCCAGCAGATGGTGACGGTGTCCCGGTCGGCGGGGCCGGTGTTCGCATTGGTGTAGGTAATCACGGAGGCCTCCAGCTCTTTAGGGCCAACCTGCCGGTACTCGATCTCCCCGCTGCGGTTGTGGGTGGCCTGCAGGGAGAGGGCGGAACAACAAAAGAGGAATGCAAAGAAAGGCGTAAGTCTGGTAGTCATAGCTACGTTGTTTTATGGTTTGATGATATGGTTTGTAAACTTGTCAAGTTTCTCCGAAGGGGGCAACAAGGAAACTTGACAAGTTTTGCCTGGCTGAACAAAACGATATGGATACTTGCTTGGGAAAGAGCGCAGAGGAAAAACAACCCCCTCTGTTTCCAGGCTTTCAAGTTAAGAAAATTTCGGGAAGAATGGAATGGAGAAACAGCGCGAAACAGGCAGATTGCCAAACAAACATTTGGTTGCTATTCACAAACCACGCCCGCCTGCCCTTTAAAATAAGCCGCCAATCCCGGCGCGATGTCCTCAAATGCCGCCCCTTCCGGGTTAGATAAAAAGGCAAAGACAAAAAGCAGCATTGGCTTATCCGTCCCTGTAGGCGTTGCGGTTTCATGGGGCGGGCTTGGATTGAAAAACCGGTCGTTCAGCATTTTCATTCCCGTAATAGATTTAGGCGTCGTAACAGCCTATAGGTTGGATGCACAAAATGCAGGCAGCAGCAATGACCTGCCCGAATTATCTTTCAGCAACCTGCTCGCCCCTGGCGTTTACGCGATTTACAATATCCCGCGTTTCCCGTTTTCCGTTTCCGCCGGCATACAGATCGGGCCGCAATTGAGGAAGATCACCACCCAAAATGGGGCTGAAATTGATGCCAGCGCGTGGCGGCTCGGCGCCACTTTTACGATTGACGTGCCTATACTTAATTTGCATAACAGGTGATGGTATAGCCTGTTTGGAGGCGGCACATCAGCAGCGAAAAAAGCTGCCTCCAAACAGGCGCCCGCGCCGCTTTCGGGTTATGCCCGAGGGCGTTTCATCTTGCTGTTAAAACATCAGGGGTTTTCCCGGAAGCCGGGTTGGCAAAGGCAACAGATCTGACAAACCTGCCGGCCGCTGGCAGCATCAGGGAAGCCGGGCTGTTACGTCTCCGACAAACGCTGCCGGGTTCAGCAACGTGGGAGCTTACGTGAAACCCGGCAGGTTGAGCCACGCCGTGGCCCCAGGCAGCCCAACAATATGACAATATGACAATATAACCATCTCCTCCCCTACTCCCTCCTCAGCGCCTCCGCCGGGTTGCCCACCGCCGCCCGCCATGCCTGCGACAACACCGTCAGCGCTACCAGCAGGGCCAGCAGCAGGATGCCGGGCAGGAAAAGCCACACCGTCATCTCCGGCTGGAAGACGAACTGCTGCACAAACTGCCGCCCCAGCAGGAAACTCAGCGGGATGGCCGCCAAAGCGGCAATGGCGAGCAACAGAAAATAGTTTTTCGACAACAACCACAGCACGTCCTGTACGCCCGCGCCCAGCACCTTGCGGATGCCGACTTCCCTGCGCCGGGTCTCCACCGTATAAATAGCGATGCCCAGCAGGCCCATCAGGGCAATGACAATGCCCAGCAGGGCAAAGGCGCCGACGATCCAGGCCAGGTCGGTAAAGTTGGCGTAATTCTCCCGCACGGCATCGTCGAAGAATTGATAGGCGAAGGGATGCACCGGGTCTATCTGCTCCCAGGCGCGCTCCAGGGCGGCGATGGTGGCCGTGGGGTCCTGCCCGCCGGCCCTGATGTTCATCACGGCAAGCTCGCCGGGGGCATAGCGCAGCAGCAGCGGCTCCAGGTTATAGACGGCCGGCTTGTAATAAAAATCCTCCAGCACGCCCTGAATGGCCAGGCGGGTGCTGTCGCCCACCCAGATGGTTTTGCCCACCGCTTCCGCCGGGCTTCCCAGCTGGAACTGCTTCAGGAAGGTTTCGTTGACGATGGCGAAGCGCTCCTGCTGCTGCTCCGGCGCTTCCGGGAAGTTTTCCCCGGCCACCAGCTTCAGGCCGAAATTGCCGATGTACTCGTGGTCGACGGCATAATCGCGCACCTCCGCCGGCTCGTCTTCCTCCCGCACCCGCAGGTCTGTTTTGCTGTCCGCCCAGGTGCCCATGCTATGGGAGATGGCGGAGATGCGCTCCACCCCGCTCACGGCGGCGAAGGCCGAACGCAGCTTTTCCGCCTCATGCCCCTGCATCTGCACGTTGACCATCTGCGCCTGCCCGAAGCCGAAGTTCATCGTCATCGCCAGGTTGATCTGCTTCCAGGCGATGGTGACCAGGATGAGGAATATCAGGGAGACGCTAAGCTGAATGCCCAGCAGGGCCTTGCGCAGGCCCACGCCCTGCATGATCTTCAGGTTGCTCAGCTTCTGCAGGATAGCCAGCGGCCTGGTTTTCGACAGGACAATAGCCGGCAGCACGCCGGCCAGCAGGCCCACCAGGACGGCAAAGAGGACAAACCAGCCGTACAGCGCCAAATCCTCCCGCAGGTTCATATCCGTAAACTGCGTAAACTGCAACTGGTTGAAGCCCTGAATCGCCAGCTTCAGCAGCGGGTAGGCCAGCAGCAGCGCGATCAGCGCCATAGCCACCGCTTCGGCCATGAACTGCCAGAACACCTGCCGGCGGTTGGCGCCGAAAGTCTTGCGCACGCCGACCTCCTTCATGCGCCCCACCGCCCGGGCAATGGTCAGGTTGGTATAATTGAAGGCCGCCGACAGGATGACGATCAGCCCCAAACCCGCCAGGAACCACAGCAGGAACTCGGGCAGCCCCCGGCCCATGCTGTTCGACAGGAAGGGCCCGGGCGTAATCCCGCCCAGCGGCTGCAGTTCAAAGCGATAACCGGCATCCCGCGTTTCCAGCTCCAGGCCCGCATAGCCGGCCTCCGCCACCTGCGCCAGCGCCTGCTCCGCTTCCTCCGGCGCCACGCCTTCCTTCAGGCGGATGAAATTGTAATTGCTGTAATAGTTGTTCCAGTTGTTGGTAATGTTGCGGAACTGCCCGGCCGCCTCCAGGGAGGCCACCGTAGCGTACGACCCCAGCGCTTCGAACTCCAGGTGGGTCTTGCCTGGGAATTCGGCCAGGACGCCCGTCACCGTGAAGGTGGATTCCAGGCCCGGCATCTCCAGCGTTTTGCCCAGAGGGCCTTCTTTGCCGAAAAGTCGTTCGGCAGTGGCCGGGGTTAACACCATAGAATAGGGCTCAGCGAGCGCCGTCGCCGGGTCTCCCTGCTCCAGCCGGAAGCCGAAAGCGTCGAAAAAGGAGGGCGTGGTGAACAGCCCCTCCAGAGAAAGCAGGTTGTCGCCCTGCCTCACTTCCCCCCGCAGGGCCGAACAGAAGGGCACCCACTGCTCGGCCAGGGCATAGCCGTCCGCCAGGCTTTTAGCCACCACATAGGGCGAGGTGGCGTACCGCTCCGACCCGCCGCCCTTGCGCTGCGCGTCGGTCAGGATGCGGTACACCCGCTCCCCTTCGGGATGGAAATTGTCGAACTCATACGCGCCCTTGATGAGCATGATGAACAGCAGGCAGGCCGCCATGCTCAGGCTGAGGCCGCCGACGGTGAGGGCGCTGAAGATTTTGCTCTTCCGGATGTTGCGCCAGGTGATTTTCAGGTAATGCTTTAGCATGGTCTATGTTTAGGTGTAAAAGTGTAAGCGTGTAAAGGTGTAAATGTAGCCACAATCGGAGCTGCACCGCACCTTTACACTTTTACACTTTTACACTTTTACACTTTTACACTTTTACACTTTTACACAATCATTCGCTCCGCAGCGCCTCCGCCGGGTTCCTTACCGCCGTCCGCACCGCATGATAACTTACCGTGCCCAACGCGATCAGCACCGCCAGCAGGCCGGACAGGCCGAAGACCCACCAGTCCAGCCCGACGTGGGAGGCAAAGTTCTCCAGCCAGCCGCGCATCAGGTACCAGGCCACGGGAATGGCCAGGGCAAAGCCCAGCAGCACCAATACCAGGAACTCCCGGGACAGCAGGGCGGACAACTGCGCCACTGTGGCGCCCAGCACCTTGCGGATGCTGACCTCCTTGTTGCGCTGCTCGGCGGTGAAGGCCGCCAGCCCGAACAGGCCCAGGCAGGAGACGAAGATGGAAATGAAGGCGAACAGGCGGGACAGGGCGCTCACCCGCTGCTCGCTGCGGTACATCTTTTCGTATTGCTGGTCGACAAAGGAAAATTCGAAGGGGTAACCGGGGTTGTGCCGCCCGACAACCGCCCCGATATCGGCCAGCGCCTGCTGGATATCATCGGCATTCAGGCGCAGGTATACAAAGCGGAGGCCCGGGGCGATGCCCAGGATGACGGGATCCTGGTTGTTGCGCAGGGACGTCACCCGGAAATCCCTGACCAAACCTACTACTTCTCCTTCCTGGCCGCTGACGGTGATCCGCTGCCCCACCGGCTTGTCCAGCCCCATCAGGGCGGCCGCCGTTTCGTTGATGAGGAAGTTGACGGAATCGGCCGGGTTGGCCTTCGACAAGTCCCGCCCGTCGGCCAGGCTGGCGCCGATGGTTTCCAGGAAGTCAAACCCGATGGGGATGACCTGGAAGAGGATGCTCTTGTCCGGATCCTTGCCCGGCCAGGAAACGCCGGAAGTGTTGTTGCCCCAGCTGTATATCAGGCCGAAAGAGGAGGATACGGCTTCCACTGCCGGCAACTGCTCCAGCTCTGCCTTGAGCAGTTCATAGCGCTCCGGCACCGCCCCGTCGGCGCGGAAGTACAGCAGGTTTTCCTTCTGGTACCCCAGGTTTTTGTTGCGCACGTGCTCCATCTGCCGGTAGATCACCAGGGTGCTGATGATCAGGAAGGTGGAAATGGCAAACTGGGCGGTGACCATCCCCTTGCGGAACCAGAACGCCCCCTTGCCGGTGTGGATCACGCCTTTGAACACATCTACCGGCTGAAACCGGGAGAGGAAAAACGCCGGGTAACTGCCCGCCAGCAGGCCGGCCACTACAACGGCCGTGCCGATGCCCAGCCACACTTCCGGCCGCAGCAGGTTGAAGGAAAGCTGTAGCGCAAACAGGCGGTTAAAAGCCGGCAGCACCCCCTGCACCACGCCAATGGCGATGATGCCGGCGATGGCGCTCATCAGCAGCGACTCGCCCAGGAACTGCCGCACCAGCAGGCCGCGCCCCGCCCCGGAGACCCGGCGGATGCCCACCTCCCGGGCACGGGTAGCGGAACGGGCGGTAGACAGGTTCATAAAGTTGATGCAGGCGATGAGCAGGATGAACAGCCCGATAGCGGCGAACATCCGGACATAGGTGATGCGCCCGCCGCCCTGGTATTTGCCGTCCCGGTAATCGGTGTACAGGTAAGTGTCGGGATAAGCCTGCAGGAACAGGCTGGTGTTGCCCTGGTCCGAATTGTCGCGCAGGAAGCTCTCGATCTTGGCTTCCAGGTGTGCAGCCATGGCCCCTTCGCTCAGCAGCAAATAGGTCTGTACGCTGTTGTTGTTCCACTGCTCGGCGAAGCCCGGGTTGTCGCGCTCGTATTCTGACATGGGCAGGAGAAAGTCGAAATCCAGGGTGGAGGTTGCCGGCGGGTCCCGGAAGACGGCATTGATGGTATAGTCCTGCTCGTTGTCGATGCGCAGGATCTTGCCGACTACTTCGTCTGTACCGAAGTACTTATGGGCCAGCGATTCGCTGACGGCTATCTTGCCGGGTTCTTTCAGCGCCTCATCCACTGCCCCGTGCAGCAGGGGAAAGGTAAAAATGTCGAAAAAGCCGGGGTCGGCATAGTAACCTTCTTCGTTGAAGGACTGGCTGCCCAGGGTGACCAGCTTATCCGTGCCCCAGTTGACCCGAACGGCCCGTTCGATCTCCGGGAAGTCGGCCTGCAGCTTGGCTGCCATTGGCCCGGGCGTGGAGATGGTGGACAGGATAAATCCGTTGGAATACGTTTGGTTCTCCCACAGGCGGAACAGGCGGTTGCCCTTCTCGTGGAAGCGGTTCATGCTCAGCTCGCTCTGTATCCACAGCCCGATCAGCATGACGCAGGCCAGGCCGAGCGCTAGCCCCAGCAGGTTGATAGCGGAGTAGGAGCGGTTTCGGATGAGGTTTCTCCAGGTGATCAGCAGGTAATTTCTAAACATGGGTGATTTTTTTGCAGGGACAAGCCGTTTTTCCCGGCCGGCGTAGATGCCAGGGGGAAAAACGGCTTGTCCCTGCCCGGGAAGCGCCAAGATTCGTGCCAGGGGGAAAGGCGCTGATTGTCAATACCTTACCGTTTGCTCTTGATTTTTGGGTGTTCGTTATCGGACGATGCTTGTTCGGATGTGGACAATCGCGGGGGGATCAGGCCGCCGGCTTCAGCTTGCCCTCCAATTGGAAGATCATTTTATCTTTGATGAGGTTGAAGGCTTCGTAGAAGCCGCCTTCCATGGCTTCCGGGATGGCTTCCAGGATAACGGCATATTTTTTCTGGGTCAGCGTAAAGTACAAGGTCCTGGCTTCTTCCGAAGTCAATTTGACCGGGAGGACATCGTCGACGATATCGCTGATGGCATCGAATTTCCGGAAGAGGTTGTTGAGGATGTTGACCAGTTGCCAGTCGATTTCCCCTTCCTTTTTGCCGGCGACAAAGTGTTCGATGAGGTAATGCAGCTGCAGGCAATACACGCCGGCGTCAACGGTCAACAATAGCCAAAGAAAAAACCGGCCCCGAATCATAAATTACCAACCCATTCTTCATCTTACTTCAACTTTTGAATATCCCCCATCACATCCTCCACCCCCAAGTTCGAAATAGGTATCCCGTTCTCTGAAAGAGCCGTCTCGAACTGAAACCGGGACATCTCAGCTATTTGCGCAGCCTTGCCGATCGTAACTTTTTGCTGGACATACAATTGAACGGCCAAAGACAGCTTTATCCGCTTTTTCAACTCTTTCTCCGATTCGTTCAAAGTCAGGAGAATGTCGGAGGGCAACTCTATTCGTTTGTTTTTCTCATCATACTATAATCCCCCCCTCACTCCCTCCTCAACACCTCCGCCGGGTTCACCCGCAGCACCCGCAGCGGCCTGCAAGGCAAAAAGCGCAGGCATAGCCCAAGCTACGGCGAGGCTTGGCAACAGTCTACCCCGTACACTGCCTGCCCCGCACACAAAGTGTCGGGGGAGTGTCGGGGCAGTTAGCGCGCAAAAGAACGAGTCTAAATGTATTAGTTATTATTTTCTGGGGTCTTAACAGTTGAATATATGGCCCGCTGTTTTGTGAAACGGGAATTTGACACTATTTTTATTCGAGTGAAGATTGGAGGAGGAGTACAGAAGAATACCCGGTTATCTGGTAATTTTGTCCGTGAATAAAAATCTACTGCAATACTTTTCAACGAATGCACATAGAGTCGCTCATATCTTACTTCGACAACTACCTTAGGCTGAATGAGGAAGAAAAGGCCTTCGTCCGAAAAAATTTCTTTGAAAAACGAGTGAGGCGCCGGCAATTCATCCTGCAGGAAGGGGACGTATGCAGGCTCAACACCTTTGTGGCAGAAGGCTGTTTTAGAATGTATATGGTTGACGAAAAGGGCAGGGAGCACAACCTCCAATTTGCGGTGGAGAACTGGTGGATTGGAGATATTGGGAGTTTCCACAGTGAAAAGCCCAGCAAACTCTATATTGAAGCAATGGAAAATTCCATAATACTTCAGATAAGAAAAGAAGACCAACTGCGCTTATTTGTCGAGCACCCTAAATTTAACAGAATATTCAGGGTGTTCACGGAAAATGCATTGGTTAGTTTTCAGAACAGGGTACTGCAAAACATCAGTTCAACGGCAGAAGAAAGATATCTTGACTTCATTGCCCGTTATCCCCATCTTTTTAATCGCATCTCAAACGTGCAAATAGCATCCTACCTTGGCGTAACTCCCGAATTTCTGAGTACCATCCGCAAAAAACGCTCCCAGCCTTAATCTACCTTAAGGTTTTTTCTTAAAGTACTTTATAGGCGAACCTGCTCAATGCCGGCGACCTTTGTCCTGTCATTAAAACATAAAAATTCAGCGACATGATCAAGTATTCAATGTACCTGGCAACGCTAATGCTATTGGTTTCATGCACCAACAATTCAGGTGAACCTGATTATCCACTTCAAAATCAAAATTCAGCCGTCATGCAAAAGCAGGAAAAAGAAAAAATTGAAGCCTTATTGAGCGAATACAAAAAATCACTCAATACCTCTGACGCAAAACTGGCTCAAAGTTTATATACAAAAGACGGTATCTTTATGCCAACGGAAGCGCCTTCGGCGATAGGCTCCGAGAATATCCTGAAATCTTACGATTACATATTCTCGCAAATCCAACTGAACATTGAGTTTTTCATTGAAGAAATAGAGGTGGAAAATGATCTCGCGTTCGCAACAACCAGTTCAGAGGGCACGACCCTGATCCGTGCAACGGGCGATACCATACCAGAAGCCAACAGAGAGCTGTTCGTCTTTGAAAAGGTGGATGATGACTGGAAGATCGCCAGATACATGTTCAACAAAACCAGCCCACAGAAATAATGATGGAAGCAGCAGTCACAGCCAAAGCAGGTGACCCGGATGTGATCCACACCACTGGACAAAATGGTTTTGGACACAGAGAGCACTGAGACCAACACAGAGTACACGGAGTGTTTTCCATTGATAATCAGGTCTCTGTGTGACTCTGTGTCTTCTCTGCGTACTCTGTGACCAGAAAATGTCTAGTAGTATGGATGTGATCGAGATTCAAGAAATGCCCTAGCCGGAAATCAGACCCGGCTGGGTGCTTATCAAGGCGAAGGCATTTGGCCTTAGCCGCTCAGAGGCTGTTTACCGGAAGGGAGGAATTCTCCAGGCGTTACATTTCCACGAATTCAAGGGATAATGTGTTACCGGGATATAATTCCGCGTAAAGCTTGTGACAAGCTCATTTCCGTAAACGATCTGTAAACGAAACTAAAAAAGCCCTTGCAAGTCACTGACTTACAAGGGCTTAAGTTGAATTGAAGTAGACCCACTAGGTCTGATATCTTGAGGCGGTTTCGCCGGGTTTTCCACTGAATAGCCCAAAAATAAGCTATTCGGGAGACATTTCCAAAGGGAAATTACCCTGCAAGTGGAAAAGACGGGAACACAAACGACTGCTAAAACGACTGCTATGCATTATTAGCGGTTAGAGGGTATTTTGGTGGTAAATCCAGTTTATCATGGGTAAATTACCAAAACCTAGATTTAACCTGAAATCGCCGAAAGCTAAAAGAGAAACCCTGATTTTAATGTTTTTCAGGTACCGGGGGAAAAGGCTCCAATATTCCACCGGCCTGAACATCCACCCCAAAGATTGGGATACAAAAGCCCAGAGGCCGATTGCTCAGGCAAGGCGGCAAGACCTGTTTGTTATTGAGAGGGAACTGGATAACCTCTCTACCTACTGCATGGACATCTTCATAGGGAAAGATTACGGCGCTATCAGCGTCGAAGAGTTCAAGAGGCAGTTAGATATTAAAATGGGCAAAACGGCAATTCCTGATGCCCCGCAGGGCGATCAGGAACCGGAAGAAAAGACACCTTCCTTTTTTGAGTTCATCGAACAGGAGATTGCGGAAATGAAGGCTACCAATATGAAACAGGGTAGCCTGAAGGTATTCAAAAGGCATGCCGCCATTTTGAAGGAATTCGCCCTGGAACAGTTCCCGGACGGGAAAATGTTTGCCTATGAGGATGTTGACTGGAATTTCCGGCTGAAGCTGATCGACTGGCTTGCCGGAAGGAACGTCCAGCTCGCCTATGGCAATAAGACCTTGAAGATCCTCCGGCAGTATTTGGAACGTGCCAGAAGAAAGAAGCTGCACGGCAACACCGACTATCAGGGAGTAGGGTGGACAGTTACCCGCAAAAAAGCTACCGGGCAGAAGGTCATTCTCACATTGGAAGAACTCAATCATCTTGCCGGCCTGAAACTCTCCGGCCATCTGGCAAAGGTGCGTGACATCTGTCTGATCGGGGCAGGGACAGGGCAGCGCTACAGCGACTTTTCCAGATACACTCCTGATAACTTCTACAAGACTCTGAATGGCATTTCCATCCTATCGCTGATCTCTACAAAGACCGACACTCCGGCAAAGATTCCCCTTAATCTCTTTACCTGGCTTATCCCGGTACTGGAAAAGCATGGCTATTCCACGCCGAAGATGTCCATGCAGAAATTTAATGACGGCATAAAGGAAGTTTGCAAGCTGGCAGGCTTTGACGAACAGGTATTGAAGATAGAACAATATATGGGGCGCAAGGCCAGAGTGGAGAAATACCATGCTCCGAAATATGAGGAGGTTTCCTCCCATATCTGCCGCCGGAGTTTTGCTACCAACCTCTACCGCATGGGCTACCGCCTTGCCCAGATCATGCCGCTGACCGGTCATGCAACGGAATCTCAACTGAGGGAATATATCGGTATAGATAACGAGATGAACGCCGAGGAAATAGCCTTCAGCATTATGGAGCGAAGGAATAATGGCCGGAAGGGTTCCGCAGGAACTTTGAAGGTCGTCAATTCTTAGCTGCTGAAAAGAAAAAATTGTCAAACCGTAAAATAACATCCAATGCAAAATATGTTAATCAACGATGATTTCAGGAAGTCGATAAAGCGCTTGCGCTCCGTTCTGCCGGTGCTGAGTTTTGGGCTGCTGATCTCCACTTACCTGATCTCCGCCATAATAATGGGCATCTTTCATGCCCAGAATGCTCCCAATGCCGGGTTTATGATTGCCGCCTTCCTGGTGCCGCTTGCCATTCAGGCGGGGAGGGGAACACTGGTGTTCTTCTTCCAGCTGAACCCTGCCCATATTCAGGGCAAATATTCCTTCGGGATAATCGCCGCTACTGCCCTGCTTGTCCTTTCCCTGGCCGAAGCCTATCTGGTTTTGAATCCGCATGGATTCTCATGGATTATATCCGTCTCAACGCTGATGCTGATCGGCTGGGTGGTTGAGATAATGATCCTTAAGGAAACCATTTTTGCAACTCAGATAGAGTTGTTTCAGGACAAGGCGATGTGGCAGGAGGTGAGGGGGTTCTATATCGCCCGGACGGAAATGCAGCAATTTCTGGAAGGGCTGGATAACGGTAAAGTGCCAGCTTTGCCGATAGCGGAGAGCGAGGCCAGTGAGCCAGAAGAGGAAAAAGCGGAGGCTTTGCCGCCTCCGGAGAACAGGGCGCTTGGCCTGCTTCAGGAACTGAATAAACATTTGGAGGGAAAAGTACCCAGCCCTTCCCTGAACGGCCAGGAGAAGGGCAGCAACTGACAAGTGCCACATTTTACGGTGTTACCCTCGATAAGGATGATCCGTTTTTAGGCCATAACCTTGACCGGCTGGAAAAGCGGTTCCGGGAGCGTTATTATTCTTCGGTGGAGAAAAACCGGCAGAGGAAGAAAGAGAGCAAAGCCCCGCATCAGACGGTTTTAAAGTCTATGGAGGATAATAGAAAACGGTTTATGATGGCAAGATTACTGCGGCATGTTCTTCTTGAAGAGGAGCTGAATCTTGAGATTTAATGACCTTTTAAGGAGCCCTTCTGTAGATAGAAGGGTTTCCTTTATATACAATCACGTTTCGGTTTCCCCTGCTTTTTACACTCTGTATATTAGCTATTGAGGTTATCTTCAGCTATTCAGCTCTAGCTGAAAGTCGCATTCATTTGAATACTTCGAATATTGAAACTTCAGCATGTCCTTTCGAAATCTTCTGGGTATGTCCATCGTGAATCGAAAACTGTGCTGCTAATTCTATAGCTTCTTTTGCTTCTTCTTTAGATTCAAACTCATAACCAAGCCCATTGCCTTCTTCGTTAAGTAAAGAAGCGGGAAACCACTGCCCTTTTCGAAAAACAAATACTTTGTACATAGCATAAAAGTTTAGTTAATGAGTTGTACGTTAATCAGGGTTTTATGTTTTGATCAGTTAAAAAGAAATTTATTTCCCATAGTTAAGATTTATATCTGAAATCGAGATTAGAATGGGATTTCTCTATGTTAAAAGAAAAGTTAATCACTTTGATTCTGCCATTCCCCACATTTCGGACAATACCCGTCTCCGATATATTGATGATAGGTTACCTCGATACTGCCGCAATGGATACAGGTTACAGGCTCCAGATTGAAGCCTGCTTCCTTGATGTCTTTTACTGTATAGTACATGATGTTACCTCCTGCCCGTACATGACATATTGCCCGGCGATTTCCTGAATGGTTCCGTCAAGGATTATAGCCTGTCCGGTAGAGCATCTTCCCCAATATTTGCCATAATCGGTAGAAAGCACCGGCTGGCCTACATTTCTGAGTTTATCAAACAACCATCCTGAAACCTGCCACCATTCATAGATTTCATGGGGTTCAGGATCAAAGCCTAGTTCATAAGCTCTTGCTTCTCTTTCATCAAAAGCAATTTCCCATACCTCTTCCAGTTCTTCACCTTCAAGATTTTCGCAAAGGAAAGATTCTATTGTTTCCAGGCTGTCATCGTAGAGGTTTTCAATATTTTCATAGCTGAAACCGGCTTTCCCGATGAAGGGAATATCGCTGTGTTTAAGCATATCATTGACCATACAGGAAGCACATTGGATAATATCCCTTGCTATGTACCTTTCCGCCAGTTCGTGAATCTCTTTTGAATATCCATAATATGACTCTGTCATTTCATCCTCTCTATATTGTATTGTTAAAGGGTATAAAGCCTGTTGCTCTATACCCTTCTGCCTTCCGGCGAGGATGGGGTAACAACTGCATAGAGGAGGGGAATCACCTGATCTGCACGAAGGAAGATCGGGGAAACCTCTTGCGGGCGTGAGGGTGAAACCCCTTAGAAAAACTCCCTGAAATGTTAAAAACTGTTAAAGTTTGCTGTTTTTGGCTATTCCCGTCTTTTCCCAGAAGGTTTCAGATGATTTCATTTGATACCGTACCTGTTTTTCCTGCTTTTCCAGATGATTCCATTTCGTTTCATTTTAACGCTTAATGGGCTGATTTTCTGTGATTTGCAGAAGAGAATCCTGCCCCATATATTGCGGTTATATCAATCAGATCACTCTAAAATCAGCATCATGGAAAACAATAACATCATCCTGCACTCGATCACTCCTGCCGAGTTGAAAGCAATGATCCGGGAACTTGTTAAAGAGGAATTTGACGTAATGAATCGGGAACTTCAGCGGGTGATGGGAGAGGACGACCTGGTCAGCACCGGCACGGCCTGCCGGTTGCTTGGGGTATGCTCCAAGGTTTTACGCTACCTGGTGAATGAAGGGCATTTCACCGTATTTCATCATATGAAGGAGCGGCGGTTTATCCGGGCGGAACTGCTGGAATTCAGGAATAAGCATAGGGTGAGTAGGTTGAAAAGAGTTTGATCATATAAAATATGAAATTCCTGCCCCGCCAGAAGCCAAGTTCCTTATTCAAGGTTGCTTATGGATTTATCTAATCTACGATGAATTAATGATATTAAACTCATCATATCCAGAGCATCTTCTTCATTTATTTCCCATTTGATCTTTGGAGCGTGTGCTGTTGTATTTCTAAATGTTCCAAACATTCCCTTGAGCAAGTTTGAAAAACCTTTCTGTTCACTTTCATCTGTTTCTGTTTTTAAATCATTAATTTTAATCAACGGGTTTTTAATTGAGAAAGCTTTCTCTATCAAAGGGACTGTATCCTCTGTAAGGCCAGTTTTCTCTCTGATTTTATCTGCTACGCTTTTTGCTGCCTCAAAAACAGAATGAAAATAGTTTTCAGCCAGTAATTCTGCTCTGCAATAATTATAAATCTCGGGGTGGGTATTACGTTCCTGTAATTTATGCTTGAATCTATTTGCTCTCTTCTCAGCTTCTGAAATGGTAGTTGAAATTTTTGTTTTTGAGAATTTCCCTGTCTCTTTAAGTTCTAATCCAATAAATGAAAGTACCTTATTCAGTTCAAACCTCAAATCCTCAAATTCCTCTTTTCTTCCAATAAATCTTGCTGGGTTGATTGATTTTTGGATAAAAGATAAAATGTTATTCGAGAATTGTTTCTTATTTTGGAAGTCAGCAAATGCATTGTAAAGCCTTTTCCATTTAGTATTTGTTGGATCAATATCAGGTATTTTACTGTCTCCCAAAATTTTACCAATCTCTGTTCCTGTTAAACCTCTATTAGTATCTGCAACTATTTTACAAATACTTTCCAATATTTCGGACTTTATTGGTGGCTCAAATCTTTTTTTCATTTGTCCAAATTTCCATAGGAGTTCTATAATCAAACTTTCACTTTTATAGAAATCGTTTAATATTTAATAAACATTTTATTGTGCTTCAGATCAGGTATTTTAATGGTTTATATACATAGTTCTTAGTGAACCATTTACCTTTCCGCCTTTTAATTAAAGTGAAATAACTATTCCCTTCTCCATTTTCCAGTTCAAAAAGAATCTCAAGTTTTCTCAACTCCGGTGGATAATTTGATTTTAATTCTCTATCTCTCTCATCTTGAGTTCCTTGAAATATTTTTTCGAATTCTATTCTTATCAAATTCTTTTCTCCTGATTTAATAGGTTCTTTCTCATGTAAATTGTTAATGGGCAGAACATATCTTTCCTTAAAAAAATAAATTCCATCAGGTTTGTAATTATTCATCCCTGGAAAAGAAATTCCCTTAAATTTTTTCTTTAAATGTATCTTTGGATTGAATGCGTGATAGTTTGAATTGTTTCTGATTATTAAGCTATAAGACCAGTATAAATCCCACTCGTAAATACCATTTTTTTGTCTTCCTAAAAAATGACCCTCTTCATCTTTCGGACTTTTTTTACATGGTCTCGTGGAACTGTGTGTTTGAGTTACATTGATTTCTTCAAATTGAAGCCTTGGCTTCTCTTTACTTCCAAATATTTGATCTATTAGATTGAAAATGAGTTCTACTATGATGCCAATAGTACCTAAAATGAAAAGAAATGCTTCCATTCCTCCTTCTTGATCCATGAGCCACTCATAGCCGTATTTCAAGCTCAAAAAGCCCATCCCCAAAAGAAAAAACACTCTGATTAGTGAAGTCATTTTTCTATGCTTATATGACTAAATTTTACTTATATGTAGTTTGGTTAAAACCTAAGTATTTCGTAATTAATTAGCTGAAAACCATAATATTATCTATACGCAATCGAATACAAAAAGTTCCAGAATAATTTAAACAAACAGCTTTATAAAATTAGAAAACATTTCACAAACCGGGCTGCGAAAAGCAAATTTACCATGAATAATTTGCTTCTTCTGGTCTGACCAGAAAGGAAAAGCCGCAACCCAAGTGGAGGATTTTTCTTTCTCGGAAAAGACCATCTAAGCGGAGATGATAAAATCCCTGTGAATAAGCGGCCAGCGTAAATGGGATTTTGTCATCGGAGCTTGCCGCTTTCCTGCCGCCGCAGGCGGCTGGCCGCAATATCAACATATTGCTTATAGCCTTAATGTGTTCTCTTCCTGCTTACTCCCCGTCGTATAATTCCGGGTCAAGGCGGTAAAGCCCCTGGCCGGTATCCAGCCAAACGGAGCCGTAACGCTCTTTATCCTCGGCGGCTTCTTCCACATCATCATAATAGGCGGGTGTTTTCCCCTGCGGTGTCTCGTACTTGGAAAAGATCTCCGTATCCGGGAAAAGCTCTGTAAGCTGTTTTGCTTCTTCTAATGTGAGGAAAAGAGGTTCATTTATGAGGAATGGCGGCTTTGTACTCATGGTATTGGCTTTGTTTATTGTAGCAATATAAAAAGGGCAGGGGGCAGGGCTGCCCCCTTTGGATGCCCTAGAAATCACTATTCCGGGATTTTCCCAAAATATAGTCTGCGGCTTTCTGTGCCTCTGCGGCTGCTTTGAAGACCAGCTTTTTATCAGCCTTCAAAACCTTTAGCCAGCCTTGCAAATATGCGGCGCTGTTCTCGGTCAGTTCGTCATAATTGATGCCCACCTGGGCGGAAAGGAAAGAGGCTCCCATTTCGGCTATCAGTTCCTCTTTGGAATAGCCCGGTGAGCCGAAGGGGTTAAGCTCGGTTATCCCTTCCCGGTTCAGGCGTGACTGATGCCCGGTTGAGTGGGTCAGTTCATGAAAGAAAGTGCAATAGTAATCCTCTGCCGTTTCAAATTGTGCGATGTCTGGCATGTTGAGTTTATCGGAATGCGGAGAATAATAAGCCCGGTTGGCATCTTCAAAAACATATTCCGGGGCGTTGGGCACGTTCTTAATAATGCGCTCACATTCTTCTATCCGCTCATGTTCCTTTAGCTCAACTTCGGGAATGTCTATTTCTATCCCTTCCACGTCGGCAATATTGAACACATTGAAATATTTGAGCATGGGAATTACCTGCACCTCTTCCCCCATACCTTTGAGGGCTACGGCCTTATCCGGTGCTATAAAATTCTCGTCCTTATCCTTGAATAGAGGCTTATAGAAAAACACCATTTCGGACTTTGCCCCCTTCCTGATCTTCCCGCCTTTGGCTTTGGTCTGTTTGAAGCTCATAAAATAGGGGATCGGGTGCGGGGTCAGGTTCATCAGAAAGGCGTTAATGCCGGTGTAGATATGGCCAGTTGCGTAGTTGCGGGCCAAACCGTACCGGTTCCAGGTGCAACGCCACGGGGCAACGCCCTTTTCAAGCAATGCAACCATCTTGTTAGTTACTTCCTGATACAGGTCTCTTTTCTGGGTTCTGCTGTTCTTAGTCATGGTTTTATCCTTTTTTAAATGTTTGATAATGAGTGGTTTCAACCGCTTACGCCTTCTCGGCGAGAGACAAAGGGGGAGCAGGCGCAAAGGGGAGGGTTGCAAGGTTTCTTGCCCCGGTTTGCACAAATGAGCGTACACAATGTGTTTGAGTGAATGCGGAAAATTGGGATACCCTTGCCGCCTGTGGGGGAGTGAGTCCCCCCTGATGATCTTTTAGATCAGCCCTTCATCGGCAAATGAATAATAGCCGCCTTCCGGCGATAAAATCAGGTGGTCAACTACCAGGATGTCGAGCAGTTCCCCGGCCTTGCATAGTTTCCGGGTCAGGTCAATATCGGCCTGTGAGGGTTTTAAATTGCCGCTGGGGTGGTTATGGGCCAGGACTATGGAGGCCGCCCGGCCTTTCAGGGCTGCGGCAAATACCAGTTTGGCATCTACTACCGTCCCGGCGATACCTCCCTGAGAAACGAGGTAACGCCCCATTGCCCGGTTTGAACGGTCTAACAGGAGGATGTAAAACTCCTCAAAGAGGTCTATTCCTTCGCTCCAGTTGGACAAAAGCACCATATAGGCATCACGGGAACAGGTGATTTGCGGCCGGTCTGCCGCCTTTACTTTGCTCTTGTAGGTAAGCTTGATTTCCGTTACCTGAATTGGAATTTTGTAACACATGGTTCTGATGTTTTGTGGCTCATAAGCCGAATTGTTAATAAGGAAAACTCCCTTTCTCCGGGAGCGGAGGTGAACCTCCGGGGCAGTTTTTCTTTTCTGCCGAATACGTAATTGAGGTTTCCTCCCTTTTTGCGAAGGCATCAGGACTCGGCAGGCGGAGGCGGAAGCAAGGGTGGAGGGGTTATTTTTTATCTGGAGAGCAGCGGATGAGAAAAAATCATCCCGGAAAGGGAGGAACGACCGGCCCTTGATGTAGCCGGAGCCTGCGAGTATCTTGCCAAAGCAAAAGAAAGAGGGAGGTGACCGCAATTACAGGCACGGAAAGAAAAAAGGGCAGGCCGGGAGGTAGCACTGAAGCGAGCACATCAATTACCCGATTATTCCCCTGGTTCCTGAACTGGCGGCGTATTGTTGCTGCAACAATCGTGACAGTTTAGGGGGAGTATGAGGGAAATTGAAAAGAGGATAGGGATCAGGGAGGAATAGAATATCTGCTGCTGAAAAGAAAAAGAACAGACATTGGTACTGGAATGAATGAAAGCCTTTAGCAGTAAATACTGATTTCAGTAGATCAGCCCTTACTGATTTCCGGCTTAGGGATAGGAGTGAGACTTGACGAAGGAAAGTAATCCCAGAGGATCGACCGAAAGGGAGTCACGGATAGCCCGGCCAGAAAGGCAAGCCCATAAAAACTTCAAAATTTATCGGTTAATGTATGAAAATGTATGACAAATGCTTATATTTGCACAGTGAATGATTTTGAGCTTATTTCACGCTATCTGGTGCAGGCAGATACGGCAGGTTTTGTATATTCGCTCATTAACAAGAATATACCTGCCTGGAGAATGAGCGATAGCAAAAAAACCGGTAAGAGCAAACAGAAGGGAGTCAAGAAAACGATTTACCTGGACAAGAAAGCCCTTGATAAGATCAAGGACGAGGCGGATTCCCGTGACCGCTCGGTTTCCTACGTTATCAACGACATCCTCAAAAAACACTACGGCCTGGACAAAAAGGATAAGGCCAGTGAATAAGCCAATCATTTGAAGGGAATGTAGATAAGGAAGCGATTTCGACAAATCTCCGGCTGCCTCCCATTCCCTTCTTTTCAGTTAGACAAGTTTGTAAGCACGTGCTGGGCGATCCGATTGAAGGAATATGCCCTGGCGGAGTCATGCCCATAAAGATTTTATTAGCAAGTTGGGTTGAGGCGGGTATCCGGAAAAGTTCGGGTATCCGCTTTTTTGTTTGTTGTGAAAAGAAACAAACATATTTTATCCCTTTATTTTCAGGTTAGGATTAGTAGATTTCATCACCCAAGCTTCTGAACTTTTATCATATTCAAAGAAAATTGCTGGATTATTTGCTGCGGGGCTAAAATCAATATCTCCCTTAGTCACATCAATAATCTCATTGTAATCCAAGCTACATAAATAAATTTTTTCTCCATACTTTTTCACTGCATAAACTTTATCAGTATCTGCAACCTTTGTTTCATTTGGAAAATGAAAATTTTCTACTCGGCTTATATTTTTCGATGTGAATTTAGAGTTTTCAATTAACACTCCCATCCAATTTGATGTAAGATCGGATACTTCACCAGATAGTTTTTCATAGTTCTCTATTAAATATTCTTTTGCTTTCTTAATGCTTGAAAACTCTATATCCATTAGATGTTGACTCAATTCCGAAGCTGCCGACCTTGACCTTATTCCGGCAATAAAGAACTTTACAGCTAGAAGATTAGGAAGCCCTAATTCCGATAGCACTGCAAGTTCTTCAAACCAGTCTGCTTGATCTGACTGTTCATTACTGCGCAGATATTTTGCAACTCCATTTATTACCCAAGGCAAGGTAAAAGAATAGTATTGAGTAATAATTTTTGAATTTCCATCTGCTAAATCCATTACTTGCTTTAAAGAATTCCCACTTATCCATGCCTTCCTGACTTCATTTAATCTAGCCGGGGCATCAATAATTCCCTTACAGTTTTTTTGAATAACAGGAAGATCAAAAAGTGTTTCTTCGACTCCACTTAAAAACTCTATTTTATCTGGTAGCTCTTGCTCACTTTCTAAAAAAATATCTAGGTTAATGAGTAAATCCTCTATTTTGCTTTCAAGCCTGACACTTGACCTATATGGAATCCCTGTTGTAACAATCCTTCTCCACCTGCCAACATCCGAACCAATTTCTTCAAGTATTCGATTATTCCTTGCCTGAAAAATTTGAATGATACTGTCAACATCTATCTCGTCATCATGTTCTGCCTGGATTGCTGCCAAAGAGTTACGAAAAAAATCATCAATCCATTCAGACGAATCTCCACTAGTAGCATTGCCATACTCAATATCTAAACTCAGTAAAGTATCATCAACAATATCATAAAAATTCTCAATTTCTTGGATAAAACTATTATTAGTAATGCCATGCCTAGAATAATCATTATCCGCAATTAGCTGTACTAATAAGTCTTCCGAAACACCCAAACTTTTTGCTCTTGTGATGACTTGTTTAAGTATTTCTAAAATTCCACTATTTGTAGATTCTATTGTCGCTTGATCAAAATATTTATTGATCCATTTTTCCTCATTCTCTATTGACCATCGTCTTTTTCCTACATAATCCTTATAATCCTCAACCCATGCACGGTAATTATTCTTTCTTTTCCTTGGTTTATATTTGTTTTGGGGTTGAATTTCTCTATCTATAGCGCATAAAATTTTCCCCTCATTATCTACAAAAGCTCTTCCCGCTCTACCTGCAATATTCCAAAAGTCACGTATTTTCAAGGGTGAACCTGACTGATATATTGAAGAAAAAATAACAGTTGAAACCCCAATATTTACGCCTTGCCCCAGAGTTGAAGTTGAAATAATAAATGGTGGATTTTCTTCCCTCATTAAGCGCTCCAATGGCATTCTAACTTCATGCGGTAGGCCACCATGATGACATAAGATACCGAAACAAGCATATCTGTACCAATCTGAGTTTTTACCAAATGCTTCTTCACAAGCCATTGCAAATACACTAAACAATTTTTTATTTTTCCACGGAAAATCTTCCGGGTTTTCACCAAATGCCCTAAGTACATCTCTAGCATGAGCCATAACTGAATTTCTTGTTACAACAAAGATTAATACTGAACCTAATGCTGATAATCTCAGTGCCGTAGCCGCAATGGCTTCCCTTTTATTGTTAGGGAATAAAGTTGTCTTTTTCCCTGTTTTCTTTTCTTGCTGGGTAACAAAATTACGATTGAAGGGCCTTCTTTCCTGATCCTCGCTTACCCACTCGATATTAACTGATTTCCCTGTCCAGCTTAAAATTCCAAACCTTTCAGATGATGGCCGCCAGTTATCAGTTTGACAATTTTCTTTACTATCTGTAAGCCAGACAGAAATATCTTCCACATTTGGTAAAACGGCAGAGAGTAGCAATATTCTTCCAAAGCCATTTTCTAAATATGCTCGTAATTCTTCCAAAAATAATTCATTTAATAATAGCCTGCTACTGTCTGCTCCCAATAAGTGGCCTTCGTCAATTACTACCAGGTCTATTTCATCAATTAACTCCCGATTACTTCTTGCAATAGCTTTCGCCTTTTCTGGAGTTGCAATAATTATTTGAGCTTCTTGAATAATTTCTTTATCTAAACTACCTGCCTGGTTCCCTCCATATAAATGAGAAACTTCAAACCCTAAGTTTGTGAACACTTTAGCCAGTGAGAGTTCTACTTCGTGGGCAAGAGACCTAAACGGAGCTAGATAAAGTACCTTAGCATTTGGATTACTTATAAGACATTGCAATATTGATATTTCCGCAATTCTGGTTTTCCCACTACTAGTAGGTATGCTTATTATTACACCAGTTCGATCTTCGTCGAGAACTTTGGGAAGCACTCTCCTTTGAGAGAGAAACAGTTCAACTATTGGCACTGGTGAAGCAAAAGCATGTGAATAAATGAATTCATCTACTAGATAATGAGAATTACTTGCAACTAAGTTTGGTAAGGTTTTCCATAATGCAGAGCTATCAATACCTCCTAATACTACCCTTAAAAGCCGAAGTACCCACCATAAACCAGGGTCTCTATCTAATTCCGCAACTTGTTGAAGATCGTCCAAACTTTCACGAGCTCTTTCCAAAAAATCCTCATTCCCCGTATAGAAATAGAGCAAGACAAAATTTAAGATTCTAGCAACAACTACTATATGAATCCTACTCTCAGCCTCCTCTTCATCTAACTGTATTAGAGACTCTTGAGAATACTCATCATTTAGTAAATACTCATTTATCTGAATGGAAAGTTCACTAAATCGCTTTTTAAGGTATAACCCAATTAAATTGGCAACGGGAGTTTCAAATTCTACTTTTCTAAGAGTGACAAATGACTTTGAATATTGAAAAGAGGCATAATAAGCTAGTGCAGAACATAAGAGATAATATCGAGATGTCTCTTTTTTATTTGAATCTGGCTCATGAACATAGGTCAATAAATTAGCACCAATTTCTAATGGCTTTGCAGCTTCTTCATATTTCCCCCCTTCAGCAAATGAGCAACCGATGGATAAATATTTGAAAGCAAGTAAACCTATCCTATGGTCATTAATAGTAAACTTGGGGAAGTTTTCTCTTGGCTCATTTACAGACAATAGGATATATCTGGAATTACTCTGAGCTATAAAATTTTGTATAATTTGGTCTTCGTCTAATTGCTTTAAAAGTTGATCCGCTCTTTCTAAATTCATGATTCTTTGGGTGTTTGAAGTTTTTCATTAGCTTTATTAAAAGCTTCTTTTATTAACTCAGCGGGGTTAGGAAGCCCTATAGAAACAAATACCATGTTTTCATTATCACTTTCTAAATTTCTTTCTACTATACGTTCCGTATTTTCAGCACTTAAAAACATTCCAACACATATTAACTGATCTCCTTTCTTAATCATTTCAATATCTAAATCCTCGATAAGTTGAGCTAGATCATCCTTGCCTTCATCCCACAGTTTTTCGCATACATAATTAATTGATAAGGGAACTTTGTCTTTTGATAAATTCTTAGAAATATCTTCTACTACATCCTTATCGGGTCTGCCTCTGTATTTAGCTTCTCCCAAAAAAACTATAATATTTTCTTCATCATCGGTATCAAAAAGAAGTGCATCATCCCCTTTTATGGATTGATCAACATTTGGATTATACCGAAATTTATATATGTGCAGAAGGTTGGGCTTTCTGATAGATGATTTAATATATTCAGTCAGAAGAACTTCTGTAGCATTGCCTTTCTTGACTTTATCAGCATTGGGCAATAGCTTTTTCTTCTCGACATATTCTTTAAAGCCAAGTTTACCAAGTTTTTCATATTTCTTTTTAAAGGCTTCTAAGCGGTTTTCACTAACGTGATGTTTAACAATTTGATCTGATAACCATTCAATAGCTTCTATCCTTATATCATCTAATTCCGTTTCCTTCAAACACCTGTGCTTTTTTTCCTTTGAAGGCGTTTTATCTTCACACGAAAGCCATTTCGAGAAAAAATCAGGGTCTTCGGGGTGTTTTCCTATTAAATCTTCCTGCTTTTTCATGGGATTATTATTTTTCAGATTTATCGGGAAGGCCTATCCTCATTCGCCTTATCCCAAAGCTTATTAAAGATAAACTCCAGATACTGCCGCTTAAAGTCGGAATTATCCATAAACATCTTGTAAAAATCCGTGCTGGTGAAGATGAAATCCTGAACGAGTTCCGTGACTTTGTCATCGGAAGTGATCCGGGCATTCTGCCGGTCTGAATTCCGGATGGATTCTATGGTGTGTTCGTCCATTTCAAGCTGATTCGGGATTTCCTCAAACATCACCTTCTTGACCTTGTCATCCTTCATCCAGTCGATGTTGCCGAACCGTTCATTGAAAGTGCGGATGATTTCCTCCAGCTGCCCAAGTTCCAGATCGCCTTTCCTTCCGGCCATTGCCGCTGGTGCTGGGTCAACCTCCCCGCCGCCTTCCAGTTTTATCTTATCGGTTGTCGTTCTTTGGAGTTTATAACTATCCAGTTCCACCGATTCGATAATGCCTTTGGCCAGGTCTTCTTCCTCAACCGGCTTGAGCTTGGGGATCAGGAACTTCAGGAACCAGTAAAGCCTTTCCCAATAAGGATTATTGTAGTCGAGGATTTTAGAGAGGAAGGAGTAGGTACGGTTAAAGGATTTTGCCTTCACCAGAAAATCCACCTGCTCATCTTCCGACAGGTCAACATCATAGTTGACCTTACAGCTATCTATTATAGGGTCAAGCTCCTCTCTGTCTGCGGCCTTAAAGTATAGATCAGTGAAATTATGAACGTCATCTTCGGTATAAATGCCGGCAGCATCCAGAGCATCCTGAAGGTCATTCAATTTGTTGGCATCCGTTTCCTGACTCAGGATAGTTGTGGTATAATACGGCTCGAAAGCAACCTTAATGTCATCAACGCTATTAAAGAAATCAAGGACGAAAGTGTCCTTCTTCCAGGGTTTATAGGCTCTGTTCAGCCGGGATAAGGTCTGCACCGCCTGAACATCACGGAGTTTTTTATCCACGTACATGGTATGCAGAAGCGGCTGGTCAAATCCGGTCTGGAACTTATTGGCGACAATGAGAAAGCGGAATTCCGACTTTTTAAATTCTTTGGGAATGTCATTACTCGGAAAGCCATTGAGTTTTGCTTCATCATATTCCTCCCCATCGACTGTTTTCTTCCCGGAGAAAGCCACAATAGCTTTATAAGGGGAATGGATTTCCCGCAGGTATTTCTGAAAAGCGAAGAAATACAGAATAGCGTTCCTGATGGATTTGGTAACCACCATTGCCTTTGCCTGCCCGTTGATCTGTTTTCTGACTTCACTATGAAAGTGGTCGATCATTATTTTGGCCTTCTCCCGAATAGAGAATGGATGGCTTTCCACCCAGGTCTTCAGTTTCTTCTGCGCCTTCTTGGTGTCAAATTCAGGATTGTCCTCAACCGCTTTATTCAGCTTATAATAGGACTGGTAGGTGGTATAATTTTCAAGTACGTCCAGAATGAACTCTTCTTCTATGGCCTGCCGCATGGAGTACAGGTCAAAAGGATAAAACTTTCCGTCTTCTTTTTTCTCTCCGAAAACCTCCAGGGTTTTATTCTTAGGCGTGGCAGTAAAGGCAAAGTAGCTGGCATTTTTGAGCATTTTCCGGTGCTCCATAAATGCGTTGATCAGGTCTTCAGTATCAAGTGCCTCCTCCGGGTCTTCCTTATATATGGCTTCTTCTTCCGCCGCAATGCCGTAACCCTTGACGTTCCGTATATCCTTATTGGCAAGCGCCAAGTTCATTTTGGAGGCGGTTTCTCCGCTCTGGCTGCTGTGCGCTTCATCAATGATGATGGCGAACTTACTTGAACCAAGCTCACCAATTTCCTCAACTATGAAGGGGAATTTCTGAATGGTGGAAATGATGATCCTCTTCCCGTCTTCCAAGGCTTGTTTTAACTGACTGCTTCCTTCGGTAATGGCCTCGACCACACCCTTGACCTGGGCAAATTGCCTGATGTTGTCCCTGATCTGTTTATCGAGGACTCTTCTGTCGGTAATGACGATTACCGAATCAAAGATGTTATCGTTGTTTTCATCATGCAACTCGGTGAGCTGGTGCGCCAACCAGGTTATGGAGTTTGATTTGCCCGACCCGGCTGAGTGCTGAATGAGATACCTGTTATCCAGCCTGTTTTTCCGGGCGTCATCCAGAAGTTTTGAGACTACCCGCAACTGGTGATAACGAGGGAATATCAGCTTTTTCTTCTTTCTGCCGGTATCCTCATCAACTTCCTCAACTATCTGAGCAAAGTTTTCCAGGATATTTGACAGCCCTTCTTTGACAAGGATTTCCTTCCAGAGGTAATCAGCCTTTAACCCGTGAGGGTTTGTAGGGTTGCCCGCACCGTTATTATTTCCCTTATTGAAAGGAAGGAAGAATGTATTCCGTTTTTCCAGTTTGGTAGCCATATAGACCAGATCAGGGTCAACGGCGAAATGAACCATGCAGCGTCCAAAGCTGAAAATCGACTCCTTGGGGTCACGGTCATTCTGGTATTGCTTAATGGCATGCTTGACGTTCTGGCCAGTGTAGTGGTTTTTTAACTCCAGGGTGATGATCGGTAATCCGTTCAGAAAGATTACCATATCAAGGGAGTTTTTATTGTCGGCGCTGTAATATAGCTGCCGACAGACGGCGAAGACATTGTTCTGATAGCGCTGGAGAGCCTTCTTATTCAGTTCGGAAGAGGGCTTCTTATAATAAAGGTTGATCTTAAGGTCTAAATCTTTAACTCCTTTCCGGAGGACATCTATTACGCCTCTTTTTCTGACCTGTTCAGATAGACGCTTGAGAAATTTTGCTTCACCACGTTTGAGGATCTTCTCATGCTTTTCAGGCTGGGTTTCCTGCAAGAAACGGAAAAGGTGCTTTTTGTTGATACAGAGGTCACGGTCAAACTCATTGGAATAGGCTCTTTCATAACCTACCTGCTCACTACAGAGATATTCCTCAATCAGGGCTTCCAGCCCTTTTTCCGATGTATCAGTGGTGCGCATTACTTGAAATTTGGTTCATGGTTTGTTCCGTCTCCTCCCTTCGCTGTTTTGGTTGCCAGTCCCGGACATCAATTTTGCCGGTTACAGCTTCAGCTACGAGAGTAACTTTGTATTCTTGGATTAGGGAAATTTCCTTTTCTATTCGAGCTATTGCTTGTTCTATCACCTTAGACTCACGATTAATGAAACTTACAATTTCTTTTTGCTCATTAATAGGAATCAGTAATCCTATCAAAGAATTAAGTTTCGATGCTTTTATACCTTTTGCTGTTGATCCTGTTGCAAAGGCTTGAAGATGTTGCTGAAAAGAATAAGACATCATCCAAAATTTGATAAATTCTGGGTAATAGACTTCGGTATCAAGGCTAAATTTAATTATTCTCTGGGCAAAGGCAACATCTATTCTATCTACTAATGCTACCTCTCCAAGAGGGGCTTCAGTAGTGAACAAAAGATCATTAATTTGAGGAACCCCCCGGTTCAAAACTTGCTTATATCCTTCAGGAGTTATATATTCCCTAGATAGTTCATAGTTAATCTTACCCTCTTTGATATTCTTTGCTGTAACAAGGAAAATCCCTTCACCAGCTTTCTCAGGTGTCCGACCACGATAATCAACCCTTGATTCAAAATATTTTGTCAATCTAATTACTTCCCAATGTTCTGGTATATCTTTTAGCCAATCCAGTCCTGAAGATTTAAGTTCTACACTAGGATCAACACCGCGTGTAACTGCCTTATTAACGATTGCTTGCTTCTGCTCTTTTAGCAGCTCAATTAAGTTAGTTTTCTTATTTATTACAGAGTCAATTTGCAAAGTTTTAGTCTTCAGGAAAAAGGCAATTTTATCCTGTTCCTTAATAGGAGGAATTGGAAATTTAATTTGAAAAAAATCATCTGAATACATCCTCCACCTTGAAGAATGAATGCCTTTAGATCGTTTCAGGTATTCGGCAATGTAAGGTTTAATTCTAACTAAAGAATCAAAATAAAAGTTATTGAATTCATCTGATTTTTTTGGTCGATAAACCCCATAAGCAGAGCTAACAATCCCTTCTTGACTTGAAATCCCTAAGGCCCCCATCCAAGCCCACATAATGTTAATGACTAAATCTCCTGCATCGCATAACTTAGAACCTTCATAGCTTTCCGCCATAAACATACTAACATTTTTCTCTCGTCTCAGCCTAACACCATCATAATGAGAAACAGATAGTAGCTCTTCATCCCCAGATTCAGAACGAATATCAATTTCCCTAAAAAGATACTTGGCTTTTTTCCACTCCCAATGCTCCGGAATGTCTGATATTCCAATTATTCCAGTAGTTTTATATGTTGGATAAGGTTTTTTCATCCTACTCGATAATTTCCTTAATTAATCCTTCGGTTTCTTCCTCCAGTGCCAGAATATCTTTCTCTATCTCTTCCAATGGTCGGAGTGGTTCGTATTTATAGAATACTTTAGTAAAGCCAATCTCGTAGCCTTTACTGGTTTTATCGTGGTCTATCCATGCGTCCGGAACATGAGGCAGCACCTCATTCCGGAAATATTCCTCAATGTTATCTTTTAAGGGAACATTCTCAGTATCCCTCAGGTCTGAATCCGGTTCATAATGGATAGTCCCGCCCTTTTCTTTTTTACGGATGACAGGCTCTGCCGTTTCATCTTTCCAGGCAATGAGGTCGAGAAACTCCTTCTTCTCTTTAGCTTTCCATTTCGTCTCGGTTTTTTTAAGATGAGCTTCCAGCTTTTTGGAAAGGATGTTGAAATCATTGTTTACCTCGGCTCCAAGTTCCGCCTGCAAAGACTTTAACACAGAAAGGAAGGTATCCTTATTCTCAGATTCAGCTAACCTTGCTTCATCCAGCTGCCAGGACAGGCGAAGGGGGCGTTCTACTGTGATTTTCCAGTAGCCGAAATCCTCATTATCAAAGATTCTGGAAATCTCACTTTCTTCAAAATCAAGAAATAAGGTGGTTATTTTTTTAATATCATCTTCATCTAGTTCACAGTTCTTCTGGCCTAAATTCTTCCGCATCTTTTGATAGATCTCGGAAGCATCTATCAACTGAATTTTGCCTTTCCTTCTTTCCTCCTTTTTATTAGACAGCACCCATATATAAGTAGAGATGCCGGTATTGTAGAACATACCATTAGGAAGTTGGATAATGGCTTCCACCAGGTCATTCTCAAGCAGGTGACGACGGATTTCACTTTCTCCTGATCCGGCATCGCCGGTGAAAAGAGAGGAACCGTTATGAACGGAGGCAACACGGCTTCCAAGTTCAGAATTCAGCTTCATTTTGGAAACCATATTCATCAGGAAGAGAAGCTGCCCATCGGAACTTCTTGGAACACCTACCTTAAAGCGAGGGTCAATGATGTCCTTCTTATCCACGATAGCATCCCTGTCTATTTTCCAGGACTTGCCATAAGGAGGATTGGTAAGCATGAAGTCAAACTTCAGGTTGGGGAAACCGTCCTTCGACAAAGTAGAGCCGTAGGCGATCTTTTCCGGGTCTTCCCCTTTAATCAGCATATCCGCTTTACAGATGGCGTAAGTTTCCGGGTTTACCTCCTGACCATATAGATGGAAAGTAGCTTTGGGGTTTATTTCATTGGCGAAGTGCTCACTTTCGGTAAGCATGCCGCCACTTCCACAGGCAGGGTCATATATAAGATATGTGCCTTCCCTGATTTTTCCTTCCAGGGGTTCAAAGATCAGGTGCGTCATCAGCTTGATGATCTCACGGGGAGTGAAGTGTTCTCCGGCCTCCTCATTATTTTCCTCATTGAACCTGCGGATCAGCTCCTCAAAAACGTAGCCCATACCCAGGTTGGAAAGGCCGTCATGTATGATGTCGCCTTCCCGGTTAGTTACTGGGTCGGGACTAAGGTTTATCTGAGAGGAACAGAATTTCTCGATCAGAGGAAAGGTAATGTTGCCTTCCTCCATTGTTTCAAGCTGGTTGCGGAGTTTGAACTTGCTAATTATGTCCTGCACATTGGAGGAAAAGCCATCGAGGTAAGTTTCCAGGTTCTGATGGATGTTACCCGGCTCCCCCAACAGTCTTTTGAAGGTGAAAGGCGAGGTATTATAGAAAGGATAACCCGCTACTTTCCGGAGCTGTGGTTCTTTGTTGTCTATCTTAAGCTCATCGAGCTTTACGTTCATCTCCAGGATTTTATCCTTGGTCGGCTCCAGGAGCGCATCTAGGCGGCGTAGCACCGTAAAAGGAAGGATAATGTCCCGGTATTTTCCCCGGGTGTAAACATCTCTCAAAACGTCATCTGCAATTCCCCAGATAAAGTTGACTATCTGGTTGTGTTGGGTTTGGTTCATGCCTGCGGATTTAAGCTTCTTTCGGAAATCTGTATGCTTGATTACGAATTCTTCCAGTTCTTCAGGGTTCTCTTCCACCAGAGCCGCTTCTGTCATTTCTTACCTCAAATATAAAAATAGTTTAATTTATCAGCACATTAGCCGCACCTGCTTGTTTTGTAAAAGAAAAACTGGTTTTAGTTATACGGAAACCGGCGGCAAAAGTTATTTGTCTTTTTTGAGATTTCCAACCTCAACACCCCTATATCTCAGATATTTATAAAGTGTGCTCCTGGCAATGTTCAGATGCTTACAGATTCCTGATATTGGCATACCCTGCCTGTACAGGCTCTCGGCGATCATGGCTTTGTCCCTGGCTTCCTTTGATAATCCTTTGGGGCGGCCTCCCTGTCGTCCTCTTGCTCTGGCTGCTTCCAGCCCGGCCTTTGTCCGTTCGCTTATTATGTCCCTTTCAAACTCAGAAAGGGCGGCGAAGAAATGGAAAATCAGTTTGCCCTGAGCGGTAGTAGTATCTATGGAATCATTGAGAGATTTCAGCCCGGCACCTTTATCCTCTATTTCCCGGACGAGGTTGACCAAGTCGCCAAGTGACCTGCCGAGGCGGTCAAGCTTCCAGATGACGATCACGTCATCTTCCCGGAGCTGGTCGATCATCTTGCGGAGTTCCGGGCGCTCGGCTTTGGCTCCGCTCATCTTTTCCTCATAGATCACCTTACAGCCTTCCTTCTCCAGGGCGTCCTTTTGCAGAGAGAGGTTCTGGTCTTTAGTACTTACTCTGGCATACCCGATTTTCATTGCAGTAATTTTCCTTTACAGAAACTCTATTACATCGGCTTTTTTATCCATCAGCCAGTTTGCCGTTATACCCTTATCCAGGGTGGCAAGCTTTCCCTCATTTTTATATGCAAGGGCAAGTAAATAGGCATCGGTAAGATGCTTCCAGGACATTACGCATGAAAAATCAATGATGTCATTATCAGATAAGGGTAGGCTGTCAGGCCAAAAGGAATGGTTGGAAAATTTATCTTTGGTCAGCTCCAGGTGCTTTACGATCTGTTCAGGCCGGTCATATTCACTCCCATAAGAAGGATTAGACATTATCCTTATCAATCCTGCTTCGGTTATCGGGCAGGTTGCCCAGGTATCGCCCGTTTTCTCTGCAAACCATTTTCTTGCTATTGGGTGGTGAACATGTCTGGGGTTGAACAAAGCGATCAGGACGTTAACATCTAACAGATATTTGGTCACCTAGTCCTCCTGATCTCTGATCTCATTGACCATTTCCAGGGTCATCATTCTGGCATCCGGTTTCATCGGAATTACTGGAAAATCATCTTCAAGGATTTCAACATATTTGCTTTCCAATCCCTTCTTTAAAGTTTCGGATACTATTTCACCGAGTGCCATATTTTTAGTTTCTGCAAGATGTTTTACCTTTATATATACTTCATCATCTATTGTGAGGGTGGTACGCATCATCATTCTCCAATCATTTGATGATTGATGATAGCACACCTGATGACCAGGGTCAACGAATATGATTTTGTTTAATAAAAGGGATGCGAGGGCAGTTTATACTACTTTGATTTCATAGACCAGTTTTTTGTACTGCTGCTGAAAAGAAAAAGTAAAAAATGGGGTGAAGGGGGAGGTGTACGCAAAAACGGTCGTTTTTGTGAACCTCAGATATCCCTACCAACTTAATTTACTTTTAATATCTACTATGTTAAAATGCAATTTTTAAAGCTATCTCTTCAATAGGGCAGTGTAATATATTTGATATAACGATAAAGATTAAATGTTTTTTCAATCACAAAATATTCAAAGAGCTTTTCAAGCAAGAAAGGAAAGAGACTGGAAAGATATAGCCAATGATTTTGATTTAATCCTTAATAATTGGAATGAGCATAGTGGAAAAGTGGATTTCACTATTCCGCCCTTTGATAATGCACCTCTGTATAACCAGACAAAGAGAGACGCATATATGGACTTTGCCGGGCCAATTATAAATGATTGGAAGGAGTTGTTAAACTCAGGCGAAGTAAAATCATGCGAAGCACAAAACTATATAAAAGCAATTATAAATCATATTGAAAATTTTGAACCAAGAGGACTCATTCCTGTTAGCGTATCCAAATCATGGGGAAAAAGTTTTTTTGGTTACTCTCCATTAAAAGCTAAATTAGATGCTAGTGAAGCATCAAAAGGGAGAATAGATGAAAATTTCACAAAAGCATTGGATCAGATGGCCAAATATGAGGATTGCAATACAATAAGAGCAGAATTGGAAATAAAGGATAATTTGAGAGAAGAAGCTATGGGAGCCGCATTTAATTATGATGCAGTGGAGATTGATAATACAACTACAAATAAAACAAATACTCAACCCGGAAAAAGTGGAAGGAAAGCATAAAAATTTCTTTCCTAATCCCTTATTAATTTTGCTATTTATCCAGCAAAAAAGAAATTATTGTTGGCATGTACGGCAACGCCGTATAGTAGGTAATATGCAGACCGTAGTTGAAATGCCGGTATTCTTAAGTTGTGCCACAAAGCTAGGCTTACAGGAGGAAGAAAAAATGAGCGAAGTTGGTGAAAGTATTATCAGAGGTATGAAGGAAGCCATTGCCTTTGCCAATGGCGAGGACGTTGGCGCTATCGTTCATATCCCCGAAGAAATTGACGTAAAGCGTATCCGTAAAAAACTTAATATGAGCCAGAGTGTTTTTGCCGGTTATTTTGGTGTGTCTATAAGAACCATTCAGGATTGGGAACAAGGCCGCCGTGTACCTTCCGGTGCTTCTAAAAATTTCCTTTTTGTAATAGATCAGGAGCCGGACGCTGTACGCCGTGCTCTGACCGATAGCCCAGAGATCAGACCGCATGTTTAATTATCAAATGCTCTGCTTTGCTCTTGCTTGATCCCTAAAACAGTCGTTTCCTTGGATTCAATTTGTTAAATCACTGCGGAACTATTTTTCTCCTATTTTTGTATTGACCTGAGTTGGAAATATTCAAGAAAAACAAAATGCAAACAAAATGAGCAAAGAAAATAGCTTAGAACAGCTAAAAATTGAAGTTGAGAGGATCAGTAAAAGAATAGAAGAAATAGGTCATATCCCAGATTCTCTCCGGCCAACTGAACATGGGAAGCAGTTGCAAAAAGAAAGATCAGATTTAATAAGAAAAGAAGGCAGGTTAAAGTTAAAGATCGAAGAAATCGAAAAAGAATTAGAGACAGAAGGTAAATAATCAGGATATTATGATCTCTCCCAAGTCAAACTCAAAAGTCTCTAACGAAATAAAGTACCCAATCTCCTCCAGAACAGCTCTTCTGTCTTCATCCGGATAATTTTCAAAAACATACTTGTACGTTCTGACGAACCATTCTTTTGACTCTTCGAGTTTTTCCTGCAAGCCAAAGATATGGGCGATGTCCGTCATCGTTACAGCGCAGGTATAAGGATCATAATCCGCAGGAAAATTTTCAACCAGCAGACTTTTGTAATAAAGTGCTGCCTGTAAATGATCCGTTTCCACCTCGAAGCTGAAATAGTGCCGAGAAAGATCAAATACCGCATCCAGGTCATTCCGTTCCGCCCTTTTGTATAATGGTAGAATATCAAAAGAAACGGCAATGGGTTTTCTGCCCAGGATATTCGATTTGTTCAATGTGATATTATTCATAGTTTTTCTCCTTTTTCTGGTTTTCACCCCGGCTATTTCCTCGAAACCGGGAAAAGGCAGGAAAACCGAAAATCTCATTATGGGTGCAAGTGAAATCCGTTCCTATTGTACCAGAAAACCCGTAATTTTTAAACATTTCATTCATCTAAAATTTCCTGATCATGGCAAAAGGAAAAGGTAACGGAAATGGCAAGAATAGAAACTACTGGAGGAACAAAATCAAAAATGAGCGCCAACAGCCTAAAGCAAGATTTAAAGGGAGATTAAGGTCTAAGGGTGAATCCAGGATTCGTTCCAAATCATCCCCTCCGGCAAAAGGCAAAAAATGGGCAGACAAAATTACAAGTGAACGCAGGGCTCCTGTCAAGGTCAGTCCAAGAGGAAAAAAATGGGCCAAAGAAGTAAAAAATCAGCGGAAGCCATCTGCCAAAATTCAGGTAAAAAAGTCGCCTGTACCTGCCACTAAAAACGTTATCAAACCGGCTAAAGCGAATCGGGCATTCAAGCCCAGGCAAACCCCTGTTGCTAAGCCTCTTCAGGCCAGGAGAGCCGCCCCGATCAAGAACAAAATTACTCCTGTCAGAAGAATCTCCCAGCCGGTGGTCAACAAGAATGCTGTAAATCTGCTGAAACAGAGGCAGGCAGTGGTTAAAGCTCCAAGCCGGAACGCCAATCCTAAAAAAGCAGCTCCAAAGGCTCCAAAACTCAGAAGCGCCGCGCTGAAAAACCAACCGGCAAAGGCTCCCATGAAAGCTAAGGTTGCTCCTTCTAAAGGGGTAGCAAAACTCAAAAGTGCGGCTGTGAAAAATCAGCCGGTTAAAGCTCCTGCTCAGTCAAAAGCAACTCCTTCTAAAGGTGCGTCCATGCTTAAGCAGAGTGCCGGGAAGATAGCCAATCAACCGAAACCGGTGAAGAGGGTGAAGCAGCCGGTAATCCGGAGAGGGCGGTAAAAAATTGATTTCGTTAACCTTTTTTTAATCTTTTTACGGTATTCTATAAATGAACCATAATCAAAGGAGGAAATCAGTGTTTAGACAGGTCAAAATTCAAAAACAACTACAGGGTCGAATTCCTCCAACAGAAAATATGCCTCAAATTCCTGAAATGCCAAGAAAAGTTCAAGGTGATCCTCAGGATTACAAAAAAGTAAGTGAACTTAAAAGAATATTCAACTTTACCGAACAAGAACTTATTAACTGGGAAAAGGCAATCCTTCTAAAAGATGCAACAACATTATCATCTTCAGAAGCGGAAGTCATAAAAACTGCAAAAGAACTCAACCTTTTTGACAGGGAAAGTATAGTAAAATTACATGAAGATAGTGTAAAAGGGAAACTGCCTATTGAAATTGATGCGAAAATCAAATTATTACAAATTAAACTTAAGGAAGATGGCAAGTATGATGGCCCCATCAACGGTATTTTTGACAGTGATGTGGCAGACGGTATAGAACGCTTACTCTTTGAAAATGATCTTTTCAAAGAAGTTAAAGCACTCTCAGAAAGATTTGAAAATGCTCGATATGAACGAATTGAAACTCCGGCCTATAACCGAAATTCTCTTCCTCCTGTTGCACGGCCAGAAAGCGATGGCCAGTTTAAATGAATAAAATTATTCCTTATGCTACAAGATGTTAAGGAAATTTTCAGCTTTAGAATACAGTGTGTCCGTTGAAGCAGGAATAATTTCTTTGACATAATTTCCGGGGATAAAGTAGAGGGTGTCAAAAAAAACGCTAGAGTTATGAAATGTATTTTTATTATCCGTAGTTTCTCTAACTTTTTTAGCCAATAGAATGACTTCCGCTTTTTCATCTAGCCACTGAGAATGAGTGATGCTATCTTTACCAATAAAACGTATTTTTTGAAAAACATTTAAGGGGTAGGAAATTTTTGCTTTAGCAGTTATGTAATTAAGCTTATCGGCTTTTGTTAAAGTTAGCCTTTTTATATCAGGTTCATTTAGGTCAAACAGCGTATAAACATATTCATCCTTGTTGATTTTAAAGTAACCCTCATTTTGGTATTTTCTATACTGAAAAGGAAAGTAATAACCAGGTTTCCTAAGCCCTCTGATAATACGAAGTGAATCTGAAGTTTCCTCGTTTACAACTTTGTTCTTTGAAAAGAAATTCACCATATATTCCTTAGATGTTACGATGAATTCTTCATGTAATTCGGCATCAACTCCACTGACATAATTTTCATCTTCAAATATTACATTAATAATCATGGTGGGAGAGATTTTTAGATACTGAAATAACATAATTGTTGCCATTACAAAGAGTGGCAACGAGATAAGTTTCAACCTCTTGTTCAAGGATTTGAGTTCTTCTACCATTAGTTTAGTTTTTTGATAGTCTCCGGATTAATTGACCCTACAACGGTTCCATCTTTATACGTAATTTGCCTTAAATCGATTTTTTGAGCCCTATTATTTTCATAATAGACCTTCACCGTCCAATTATCATATTCATCCTCGGGGTCAAAATGTAGCTTCCACTTCTTAACTTTTGCATCTTCACCTAATTGCCAGTTTGGTTGGACGAGCAATCGTTGGTAACCTTTTCCTATCATCATCTTTCTTTCCCGGCCACTCTCTAGTAATTTATTGTGAATGATAACCTCAGATCCTCGATGATCAAAGTTAAATTTCTCAGTTTCCTTAAATACCCATTTCGTTCTTTTAAGCTTGCCAGGATACTCATAATACGTTTCCTCATACAATTTTTTAACAGTTGAATTAATTGGAAAGCCAAATACGTTATGCTCCCTATATTCTTCCTCAATGAGATTCCCCTTGGAATCGAATACAGCGATTTTATAATTACTCCCTTCTAGCGGTGTAAGAGTATGTCTTTGATACAGGCCATCTTTATTGAATATGGAATACTCGCTAAACTTGCCTTCTGAGCCATATCCATAAGTATAAGTTTTTGAATCAGGCCCATCTATCTTTCTTAGCTTTTGCTCCCCATTAAAATGATATTTATAGTTTTGGGTTTCTTTCGAAAGTTTAATTTCGATAGTTAGAATTGAATCATTGTAAAAATTGCTGGTAAGATATTTATCCGTGATTTCAAATCCGGCCGGAATTTCTTTTACGTTAAAACCTACCTCCTCAATTTTTTCCCATTGGCCATAAATAGCTAATCTCCAATAATGAGGATTATAGATTTTGGTAACCTGCTCATTCCGGTAGTTTTCGTAATCATTCCAGTAATCAGGATTTTTGTAATATGGAGTTTTAGCTCCAAAATTCTTGGGAACTAAAGTGAATGTACTGGCCGTTGAAAAGAAAAAATATACAATCGACATTAAAGGTATGAGTACCATTAATGAAATAACCAGGATTTTACTCACCTTCTTTTCTTTGATTTTCTGAGGGATGAAATTTTTAAAAAATCCCAGAAAACTAAAAGTCAATAAAGCAAGGATTAACAATCCAATAAATATAATAAGAATAGAATTCGGCATTTTTTTTAGTTTTTAGTCAATAGAAACAGTAGGTAATGAATCACTCTTCAGGTTATCCTGTCCTTTTTCGATTGTAAGCTTTTCCATAAACTCTTCTTGTACCTGGGCGAGTTTCATGCCGTCTATTTGGCTGTCTATGACATCCAGAACCATTGATTTGTTTTCAAGAAAGACTCTGTATTCTTCTAAAAACAGGCAGGCTGCTGAAATTTTTAGTACTAAAGACAAAATTCCGATACCAGGAATGAACCCTAAGCTTAGGGCTATTAGATAAACAGTAACCGGTTCGACATACATCCACAGATACCTTTCCTTTATTTCAAGCCCTAAAATTTTCTTGCCAGAAAGTATATTGAATGCAGATCGGCCCCGATGAAAAGAATGAATTACTTCTTCTCGTCTTTTTCTAAGCATAAGTTCAATGAAGTGCATCAGGGAAAAAGCAATGATAATCCACCATAAATACCAAAGGCCAGTTGAAAGCCCCTGGTAACCTTTGACAGCATCTCTGAAAATGGATGTCAATGTGATAGTTTTAATCATTGAGACTCCATCCTCGCCTTGAGACGTAGATGTGAGCAAAAGGTAAGCTTCGACTATATCGTAAGCACTCTCCCGGTCAATCTGGTCGATATTCAACGCCCTTAACCCCTCATTTACTCTTTCTATTGCCACCGGTATGGCATCAACTACAATTTGAACGAAGGAAAAGAACAAATAAACGGAGAGAACTGTGATAAGCCCGAAGGTTCTTTCACCTAGCTTCTTTCTTAAAATGGATCGTGGAATATAAGCTCCAACTGCTAGGAGGAACTTTATGATGTAATAGAAAAATGCAATGATTATAGGCAACTTCCTTCTGTTGGCTGAAAAGACCTTCCCCGCAAGGTCATTTATTATTGCCTTATCATTGATCCTTGAAATTTTAGATGATGTCGTTTTCATTTTATATACTTTGATCAAAAAATGCTCTATAAAAATTCAGGTTATTGCTCCATGTTTTCCCGGCAACAGTTACTATTCCCTCTACCTTGAGGCCATTTTCAAGGCCACCGCTTTTCAGCATTGTGAACTCTCTGGGTTCCACCAGATAAAGGAGCTGCTGGGAAATGCCGGCAGAAGTGTTTTCTTCTTTTCCAACATTTATAGACCTCACATTCTTAAAAGCATTGCCAATGGTCTTAGCCGCCCATTCATTTGTAACTGCATCATTATTTGCGTGGAAAACTTTTGTGCCCAGGTTTCCAAGCAATGAATCAACCTTTGGCCTGGGGTCACGCCCTCCGATAGCTGCATAGTAGTTGCTAATATTCTGGCTTATAAAAACAGTGCAGGCTCTGGAACTTCGGGCAGTAGTCTGAAAAATCTGGTCGTAATCGGAAAGGAAAAGTTGCGCCTCATCTACCCAAAGGAAAACCGGCAAAAGTTCTTCTTTAGGGTTCCTCCTTTCAGCAGCCTGCTGCCATAACAATTTGTAAATGCCCTGAGCATACACTCCGGATGCCAGATATTCTTTTACTGGAAAATCCAGGACGATAATCTTTCCTTCAAAGGAGGTTTCAGGGTAAAGGTTGGTGGAACCGGAAAAGTGCTTTTTCAATATACCGGAAGTAAAAGGCTCGGCAAGCCCCAGAAATGACTCTACAATGGTAGGCCTGGTTTTATCCGGCAGCCTGGCAAATTCTCTTAAAAAATAATCCTTGATGAGGTCATATTCTTCTTCCTTATCGGTTCCTTCACACTTGTTCCCAGCTTCTATAATACATCCAATGCAATAATTCTCTTCGCCCCATTTAATGATCTCTTCTTCACTCATTTCAGCGAGCTTATCGACCTCATGTTCAAGAGGGGCATAAGAGAGCAGTTTAATCATGTTCTTGATACTGACTTCTTCTTCAGCTAATTTGAGAAGCTGTATCATCCTGTTCATATTCCGCTTAAGGGCATTATCCCAATACCGTTCACTTTCTCCGCCACCTCCTGAGCCGGTGAACCGGTTTCCCATCTTATAGATTTCCATGAAAAGATAGGTGAGGTTGAATATCTCTCCTGCTCCTTTTCCTCCCCTGTTCAATTCATAGTCCAGAGGATTAAATTGATAGGGGCTATCTTCCCGGAAAATGATCAGGTCATCTTCCCGGCCGGTTTCTTTTGCTAATTGCTCCCAATTTTCTCTTTCGTCCGGCTTAGCACACATCACCAGCCCGCCATAACCATTTTTGAGATATGCTTTAGCAAATGTCTTTCCGGAGCCGGAACTTTTACCTGAACCGATACCACCAAAAATTTGCACTCCCCGTACCGCATCACGGACAGTCCACCAATCTTGTTTGTTTAAGGAAAATTTAGCCAGAGGGTGATCCAGGCCTTTAACTATCGGGCGTTCTTTAGATTGCATAGATTATAGATTGTGAGGTTAATGAAATCAATTTATCGCCTCCAACCTAATCATTTCTCAGCCGACATTTTTACATCAGCCAATTTCTGTTTCCAGTTTTCCCGTCTTTTCCAACTTATTGATATTGCATCACTTACGCTGCTGTTTTAACTTGCTTTTACATCCTCTAGCTGTGTTAAGGGGAGACGCCTGTAACTAATATTTCTTATACTTAGACTAGGTAAAAGATGCTCAGGATTACCGTAAATAAGTCCGCTGCTGCCGCCACAAAATACTTCGATGAAGGTTTGTCCAAATCTGACTACTACGCTGAAAAAGGTGAAATCACCGGCAAGTGGAACGGCAAAGCGGCACAGCTTCTGAACCTCAAAGGTGAGGTTTCCAAAAGAGAATTCGAGCTGCTCGCCAATAACAAAAACCCGTTATCAAAGGAGCAGCTCACCGCCAGGAATTCCGGCTCCAGGAGAGTCGGCTATGACTTTACCTTTTCCGTCCCCAAATCCGTCTCCATTATCTATTCTCAGACTAAAGATAAGGATATTTTGGATGCGTTCGATAATGCCATCCACCAAACTATGACGGAAATCGAACAAAATGCCGCCACCAGGGTAAGAGCCAGGGGCAGGAATGAAAACCGCCTCACCGGAAACCTCGTCTGGGGAACATTCACCCATGAGGATGCCAGGCCCGTCGGCGGCATTCCTGACCCGCATTTGCACCAGCATGTTTTCGTCTTCAATGCCACCTATGATAAGAAGGAAGAAAGGTTCAAGGCTGCACAGTTCGGCGACATCAAAGCCAACGCACCCTATTTTGAAGCCGCCTTTCATTCCAGGCTGGCCAGCAACCTACAGAAAGCAGGCTACCGCGTTGAGCGCAATGAAAGGGATTTTGAGATAAAAGGCTTTGAACGGCCTACCATTGAAAAGTTTTCCAACCGTACCCGGCAGGTCAACCAGAAGGCTAAAGAACTTGGCCTGTCCTACGAGGAAGATATAGCTGAACTCGGAGCAAAGACCAGAGCAGGCAAAAGGACAGGTTACAACCGGGAAGAAATCCGGATGCAATGGCGCTCCCGGCTTTCTGAACAGGAACTGGAACTGATCCAAAATGCCAAAGGAGATCCGCCGCCATCCGGTGGTGGTTCCTCGCCGCTTTCCCGGATTCTGGATAAGGGGATTGCTATTGAAAAGAAAAAAGATGCTGGGGCAAAGGTGGCACTTGATTACGCCCTCGGCCATGCGCTGGAAAGGAAATCCGTAGTTTCGGAAAAGGAACTGCTAACCATCGCCATGAAGCAAAGTATTGGTTCCTCCACTCCTGAAGCACTGAAAAAAGAGCTTTCCTCCAGAGAGGATCTGCTCAGTAAAAAGGATGCTAAAACCGGAGAGGTAATCTATACTACCAGTGAAGCGATAACCGAAGAAAAGAACCTCCGGGATACTGCCAGAAAAGGTAAAAACGCCTTTCAGCCCATCAACCCGGATTATCAGGTTAAGAATGAGCAGCTCACCAAAGAACAGTCTGCGGCGGTAAAGCATGTCCTATCATCCAGGGATTTCATTACCGTAGTGACGGGGGATGCCGGTACAGGTAAAACCTGGTCGATCAAAGAAGTGGCGGAAGGTGTCCGGGAGAAGAAAGTGAATTTCGGCGCCTTTGCCCCCTCCTCTGCTGCTTCCCGGCAGGTGCAGCGGGAGGACGGTTTTGAAAATGCTACAACCATCGCCGAATTGTTACAAAGCAAAAAGCTTCAGGAATCGGTAAAAGATGGTGTCATCTGGGTGGATGAAGCCGGGATGGTTGGCAATAAAACCATGAACCGGGTAATTAATGTAGCCAAAGAGCAGAATGCCCGGATTCTGCTCACCGGTGACATCAAACAGCATGGCTCCGTTGAGCGGGGCGATGCACTCCGGATTCTGGAACAATTCGGAGGGGTCAAACCCGCCACAATCAGCAAAATCCAGCGCCAGAAAAACACCGATTACCGGAACGCCGTCAAATCCATCTCCGGCGGTAACATCGAGAAGGGTTACAATATCCTGGATGGGATGGGGGCAATCAAAGAGGCCGATAGTTTTGAGCAGGCCAGGGAGAATGTGGCGGGAGAATACACCGCCTCGCTGAAGGCAAAGGAAAATGTCCTGATTGTGGCGACCACTCACGCCCAGGGGCAGGCGGTAACGGATACCATCCGGGAAAGGCTCAAAACGGAGGGGCTGTTACAGGGCCAGGAAAAGCTTTTTAAAACCTATAAAAACCTGTCCTACACCGAAGCCCAAAAAAGTGATAGTTCCAATTATTCCGAAGGGATGGCCATCCAGTTTCACCAGAACGTCAAAGGAGGGATAAAACGTGGCACTAAGTACCAGGTTCAGGGCAAGGATGAAAACGGGAACGTGCTTATTGCTGTTGAAAAGAAAAAAGGAAGTATAAAGCTTCCACTCAAGGAGGCGGGCAAATTTTCCGTTTACCGGACGGAAGATATTTCCCTTGCCAAAGGGGATAAGGTCAGGATCACCCAGAACGGTTTTTCCAATGAGAAAAAGCGGCTCAATAATGGCAATATCCTTTCAGTAAAGGGTTTCGATAAGCAGGGCAATATCATTGCCTCTACCGGCAGGAACGAGCTGGTGATCGGCAAGGATTTCGGAAACCTTACTCATGGTTACTATACCACCTCCCCCGCCTCTCAGGGAAAATCCGTCAACCGTGTGATCATTATGCAATCCTCGATGACCGGCAGGGCTGCCAGTAAAGAACAGTTTTACGTTTCGGCCTCCAGAGGGAAATTTGCCATTTCCATCCATACCGATGACAAGGAAGGGCTGCTCAGAAACGTGCAGCGCTCCTCCGCCCGGATGACAGCCACGGAAGTGGCGGATAGCATTGCCCAAACCGAAAAATCCATGAAAGGTAAATTGAAAGCGATAGGTGCAATTTACCGTGCCGGTAAATCCAGGGTTGCAAACCTCAATGAAAAGTGGCAGGATAAAAAGGCAGGTATTATCAGCATAGTTTCAAAACCTCCAAAACCGGTGAAGCATGCACCAGTCAGAACTAAATAGAAGCATCCCTACCCTCATAAAAGAGCGAAGCAACCCTATTCTCAGAACCAGAGGGACAAGTGAGTTTTATGGTATAGCGGAGGAAAGGGAAGGTAATGTCATTGCTCTGAAATTTATCACAAATTTGGGAGAGCAGAAGGCAATCCATTATCATGACATCATCTCTCCGATGGACTATAACGGCGATTCTGAAATCAGGCTAATGACCACAAGAGTTACTGTCATCATCAATGGCAGTAACCTCGACAGCCTTTTTGACTATATCATTCAGCATCAGGTGAAATGGATTAAGGAGCCAGAAAATTCCTTCCCAGAGGGGTTGAAAGAGGATGATCTGGAAATTACCTCGATCAGGTTTGAGACGATACAGTAGAGAGGGGAGCAAGTCCCCTCCCTGGCTTTTCTATGCCGCTTTCTCGGTTTTCTTAACCAAAGGTGCCTGTTCTGCCTTGTTGGCAATTATTTTGGCTTCCCTTTTGGTAATAACCTTGCCTTCATCCTGTACCTTGAACTCACGGTAAGATAAAGAACCGGTGATTTCCAGCCTTGTACCTTTTTTGAAGGCTTTAAGCTGCTCGATCAGTTTCGGGTTGAACACTATAACATCATGCCAGATGGTTTCCTTGTCTTTCCATTCGCCCGATTCCTTTTCCTTATAGGAATCCGTAGTTGCCAGTGAAAAGGCGGCAAAAGTCTTTCCGTTATTGTCAATGATTTTGGCCTCGGAACCAATATTTCCAGTCAGTTTTATTGTGTTATTGATAGCCATGATTTTCTCCTTTTTTAGATTGAGATTATTAAAATACCTCATCTCTGGGTTGAGACAAGGAAAACTTCAGGAAAAGTAAAATCCGTTGCCGGTGTTTTACTCTCCCTGAATTTCGGTAAGAGAAAGGTTGCCCCCTTCCCTAATATTCGCTTGGCAGGATAAGAACCTTATCGATCAGCCACAGGTCAAACTCTTCCAGCGGGAAATCGGTATATTCAAGCCTGAATCTTTTAAGTACATTATTGTTGCCGTCTTCCACTGTGATTGTCGCTGAATCATCCTGTTTGACTCTGATCTTCCAAACCTGGAATCCCTGGCCTCTCAGGCTCTTGTGTGACTGGTTGCTGAAAATATAATCCAGTAGCCAGTAAGCCCCTGCCCTTTCTGCCAGAAACTTTACCCCGTCAGTATATCTGAATTGCCTAAACAATGGATTGAAATAATAATACTCTGTCCCGGTAAACTGTATGAGTTCTGCCTTAAGCTTTCCTATATCCTCTTTTTTCATTCTAACCTCTCTATATTGTTGTTATTAAGGGTATAAAGCGTGTCTGCTCTATACCCTTCTGCCTTCCGGCGAGGATGGGGTAACAACTGCAAGGAAAAATCGCATGGTGGGTGGTGCGGGCAGTGAAGCGCATGCGGAACAACACGGCCGCCTGTCTATTTTTATTGCAGGCGTGAGGGCAAAGCCCTTAGCAGCAGTAAATACTGATTTCAGTAAATCCGTCTTTACTTACATCCGGCTTAGGGATAGGAGTGAGCTGACTGCAAGGAAGAATCCCAGAGATCGACCATCAGGGAGTCACGGATAGCCCGGCCAGAATGGCAAGCCCCTTATATTTTGCTATTGAAAATAAAAAATGGGTCATATTAACTTTCATTTGCTGTTCTCAGCGTTTTACTCTTATTATAATTGATTCTCGCTCTGATCAGCAATGATAACCATATGGGAAGCCAGACCGGCAGGAAAGCTATCAGAAATACTACCGCAGTTATTCCGAGTAATATCCTGGTTAATGAGTCAAGTAAGGTTATGATCCTATCTATAAGCTGCTCCTGAACCTGATTATATCTTTTATACATTCACAGAACTTCCACTGGCGCTTTTCATTATACTTTTCATTCCAGTATGATTCCAGAGATTTTATTTCACTGATTACAGAGTCGCAATAGTTCCTTAGCCAGTCTTTTAGCTCTTCCCCTTCCAACTGGGTGTTTTCCCATTCAACCTCTGTTAATGTATTTGGAAAGCACATTTTCGTTCTTCACTTCAATATAGCTAATATCACGCCGCTTTATTTCTTCTGAAAATATCCAGGAAACTAAAAGGCTTGGTTTTCTGCACATGTTCGGAAGCGTGTTCTCCCTCATACCAATTAACATGAAAATCTACAGTAATGTGTTTTTCAAATAATTCCTTATTTTCTTTTTCGTAATATTTAAGAATTTTGTTTCTCTGCTTATCGGTTAATTTAAACAAGTCTTCAGCATCCCTGTTTTGCAGGTAATCATCTATGGATTGCTGCATCACAGTTTCTAAATCCTTTATTCTGGGTATTTCAAGTTTATCACAGGCCTGATTAACTCTTTCGATGAATATTTCTTTTCTATCTCGGGGAATATTGTCAACATCACTATCCTTCAGGTAAGGCATGAATGCGTTGCGAAAAGTCCTATCAACCTGGAAATTAACTCTGCCAAAGCCAACCCCTTCCGTATTTGTGAGTTGCAAAAACTTTATAGTAAAATTGCTTAATGATGCATTTATTTTTTTAATCTTGAAATCATCAGCTTTTGTATTGGGAAAAACATCATGAAAAACCTGATGTAGCCTGACATGGCTTCGGCTGCTTTTTCTCAGCCCCTCAAAAGGGTAAACAGATATATTAATATTATTGTCTTTAAGTTTATTAACCAGGTCAAGCCAGGAAAGCTTTTTTATATCTATGAACTTTAAATATTCCTCGAAGGTTTTGTTATATCCTTTTTTATATCTGAATTTATAGCTGGATTCTACAAGAGTGTCCTGCCTTCTTACAAATAAGATACACTTTATCTCTACATTATTTAGTTTTTTTAACTTCTCTATAAATTTATTAATGTTGGGGGACAGGCTCTTATTTAGACCCAACATCTTCCCTGAAAGGTTTTCTGAGCTAACGATAATTCTTTTTATACCTTCTTCAGCTTTCTCACTAATAAATTTATTAAGATGTTTTAGTTCATCTTTTGAAAAAGGCCTGTCAGCCATAATAAAATTGAACGTGGGTTCAAGATTTCTTAAATCAAAATAAAGTAAATTATTTTCTTTCTGATACTGCTCTGTGCATAAATCTCTAAAGCAGAACTGCATAGCCGTGCTTGCCGTTCTATGTGCTCCCAGGTGTAATACTAACTCGACTGCCATTACAATTCTTTCATGCCTTGTTAACCAACAGAATTTAGCAAAAACCAGAATTTATACTAGCTGAAAATAAATGTTGTTACATTGCCAGAGTATATGGCTCATCAAGTTTATGCCATCTTTCTCTGCCACATATAAAAAATAATACAAAAAAATTTCCTAGACATTGTTATGAAATCTTCCTTTTCCAGTAGATATTTCTTTTAACAATCTTAGCGGGCGAGCCAGCAATCACTACATTTTCTTCATCAAATTCTTTATTCACAAAAGACGCCGCACCTACCACCGATTTGTTAGGAATTATAGAGCCTTTAGAAATAATTGTCCGCGCACCTACCCAAACTTCATCTCCTATGACAACTTCCTTTTCATGATTGAGTCTTTCATTTGTACCTAAGTCATATATTCCATGTGCATCTGTTGATCTTATTTCAACCTCGCGTGAAAAAAGACAGTTCTTGCCTATAGTAACATTTTTCTCTCTGCTCAAAATATATACTCTTTTAGCTGCTGTATTATCACCAATAGAAACCGTCATATTATTACCCCTTATCTTTATGCGGCCTCTGTATTCAACATTATTACCAATAATAAGCTTGCTATTACTGCATTGCATTGTTATTTGCAGGCCTTTACAAGTGAAACCGTCTCCTATAGATATCTCGTTCCCGCTGGCGTTCCCTCGAAAAGTGATGCTATTCTCATCCGAAAATTTTGCGCCATTGCCGATCTGAACTTTGTTTTTCTCTACGTTGCCCTCAATATAAAAACCCCTTGGAAAAATGCTTTTTACTCTTTTGAAAAGTCTTTTAAACATCTTTTATCGACTTTCTAAGTAAAAATAAAGTCCGTATCAGCTAGAGTGTAGCTACCATCGAGTTTAAAGCTGAAAGTAGAAGAATTATCATCAACAACAGTATCGCCTGATACATTACTTATGGTGAAGTCTGATATTGAAGTAAAGCTAAATGCTGTCAGGTCAATCAGATCTTCGCCTTGAACAAAGTCTTCGATAATATCCTGAGCAGAATCAGTTGAATGAGTTAAATCAGAGAATACAAAAATATCAGCACCACCATCGCCATAGAGAGTGTCGGCACCTGCTCCTCCGTCAATCAGATCGTCTCCATCATAGCCATGTATTTCGGTATCAGCACCGTCTCCATAAACAAAATCATCACCTCTTGAGGCATAAATTCGTTCAATATTAGAGAAAGTATCCTGCACGCCACCTGCTGCAACTCCATCAACGGTTTGTGCTGCCATATCAATGGTTACGCCCGTTGTTGTGTAGAAGTAGGTTAAACTGTCATATCCATCACCACCATCCAGAGTATCACCATCTAATCCTCCATAAAGAGAGTCATTACCTGCATCACCGTTAAGGATATCAGCACCTGAATAGTTACCACGGAGAGCATCACTACCATCACCACCATTTAAAATATCATTACCACCATCGGAATAAAGAATGTCATTACCATCGCCACCATTTAGAATATCATTTCCTGAGCCTCCGCGAATAGTGTCGTTTCCACCATCGCCATCAATAGTATCATTGCCACCTTCTCCGAAAATAGTATCTATACCTTCATAGCCTTTTATATACTCATCACTGTCAGTACCAGTTATAGTGTCATCATAATAGGTTAAATAGACTTTAGACATACTGATAATTGTATCACCTTCTGCCCAACCGCCTGTATTAACATTGGTTTTGAGGTTGAGATTTACCCCTTCTGTTGCAAATGTGTAATAAATCCTATCACTTCCAGCCTCACCATCCATATAATCAGCGCCAGCACCTGCATAAAAGAAATCCGTACCAGCGCCGCCATACATAGTGTCATCACCAACACCACCGTGAAGGTAATCATTGTCATCTCCACCATTTAGGGTGTCGTTGCCAGCACCTCCATAATAGACATTGGAACCGTTACCACCTGTTAGAATGTCACTTCCACCGAGCCCTGAGAGGGTATTATTTCCACTATCTCCAGTAATGTTATCATTAAAATCTGAGCCTGTTATATTTTCAACATCAACAATGGTATCACCCGATGCTTCACCTCCAGAATTATTGTTATTATCTGTAAGGTCAACTGTAACTCCAGAAGTAGAATCTTCATATGTAGCAATATCTATACCATCGCCACCATCTAAGATATCACTACCATCGCCACCATTTAAAATGTCATCACCTTCATAACCGTAAATATCATCATTGCTTGCTTTACCTATTAAGGTATCGTTGCCACCATGCCCTTTAATTATGTCATATCCATCACCTCCGGTTAAAAGGTCAGCACCATCATAGCCATACATTCTACGGCCAGAGTTATCGGCAGTAATAATATCATCACCATTTGAAGCGTAAAAGCTCTCAATATTAGTGAATGTATCCTGAATTCCACCATTAATACCTATTGCAGTTCCAGCTGCTATATCAATATTAACCCCTATAGTGCTTGCGATGTAGTAATATGAAAGGTAATCCTTAGTGCCATTGCCACCATCTATTACATCTCCATGTAAACCGGCATAAATGGCATCATCGCCATCGCCACCATTTAAAGTATCTGCGCCTAAAGTATCTCCATATAAATAATCATCCCCGGCTTCGCCGTTAAGAGTGTCATCGCCGTCAAGGCCTTTTAAAACATTATCGTTAGAATCCCCTGTAAGGTGATCATTATTATTTGAGCCATCTATGTTTTCTATACTGATTAACGTATCATTCCCATTTACAGGTGATCCAATACCAGTAGTCAGGTTTACTGTAACACCTGAACTGAAATCACTATATGTCACGGTGTCTATACCATCCCCTCCGTCTATAATGTCCGACTGACTACCGCCATTAAGTTTATCATCACCCGATCCTCCGTATAAATTGTCTGATCCAGAGCCACCTGCAAGCAGGTCATTCCCGTTATTACCATATAAAGTATCATTGTCAGCATAGCCATATATAACGTCATTACCATCGCCGCCTGAAATAGTATCAACACCACTCTCGCCATAGAGATAATCGACACCGATTCCCCCATTTATAGTATCGTTACCAGCCCCTGAATATACAATGGCTCCTGTAGTATAAGTAATGGTAATTTCATCATTACCACTGCCAGCTTTTATTCCTTCAATATTTTCAAATGTATCGGTGCCAATATCTTGAACATTACTAGTAATTGAGGTTAGAGAATTTATGGTAATATCAAGATCATAGTTATAATTGAAGTAAAGCAAGTCAGTGCCATCCCCTCCGTTAATATAATCATCACCGGCATCCATAATGATTATATCGTCTCCTTCCTCTCCATATAAATAATCGTTACCATCACCACCGGTTATAGTATCATCTTCCGTTCCTCCAAAGATCAGATCATTACCCGCATCACCATTAAGAGTATCATTACCATCCCGGCCGTATATGGTGTCATTATCGTTGCCACCAGAAATTGTATCATTATCCCTGCCTCCATCAATCCAGTCATTTCCATTTTCACCGTAGAGGAAATCATCCCAGGTATGCCCCAATATGGCGTCATTTCCATCTCCACCATATACGGTATCTATTTTACTTCCCGCGTGAATGATATCATCGCCATCACCACCCGTGATATTGTCATTACCTTCGTTTCCAAAAATCCAGTCGTTGCCTCCACCCCCATTAAGCGTATCATGGTTATTTCCTCCGTAAATGTAATCCGCTCCATCATACCCGTTTATTGTTTCTGCATTATAGGTGCCAACTAACTTATCAATTCCATAAGTAAGCTGTATTTCTCCAAGATTCACAGTGGAAGTAGTTCCGTTGGCAAGACGATCATCAGCAGTTAAGCTGGGAGAAGGAGAGTAAACCCCGTAATAATCTGTGAATACTTCTCCGGCCTTTGCTTCGTCTCTGTATCCGCCACTTTTGATTATTGAAGTAGATACAACCTCACCGTCAATCCATAAATCCTCTACCGTATAATAGAGATTATTATATGTTACCTTGGTAGCACTCACTACCTGATCATAAATGCTGGTGTCATCACCCGGGGATAGTTCCGTATATGAATAAGTTTCCGAAGTACCCTCTATTTCACTAAGCCTTTTAACCTTATATACACTATAGCTCCCACCGAACAGGCTTCTCTTTCTGGAAAATGCCTCTATTTCACTGCCATTATAATAAGTATGCTCTATTTCATCCCTTAATGCTTCATGATATGTCTCCTGGCCTATGATTGATAACATGCTATTGCCCGAAAAAAGCTGTTGCTTCTGAGATGCAAGGCTTGTGTATGCTGCAAGCTGCAAATTGACATAATCAATCTCAGGGTTGGTATTGGCCTGAACGGTATATGAAGCAACTCCGCCATTAAATGTTAAGGCTGAGAGGTCGATATACCCGTCACTAAGTTCAAGCTTCTCAATTTTTGTATCGGCAAGCTGGTCTGTAATCCGCACTATATCATCATTTGTTCCGTATGTGATTACAAGATCATCACCTGATTCTGAAAAGCTGACATTTGACGATGAAATCTGGTCTAGTATTACAGTGTCATTCCCTGAAGAATCAGTAATGGTTCCCTCTATGTCATTTTCCCTGAACAGGTATTTGTCATTACCATCCCCACCATTCAGAGTATCAATGCCAACCCCGGCAACAAGAATATCATCCCCATGATCACCTTGCAGGTTATCGTCCCCAAGGTTCCCAATAAGCAGGTCATTATCCATTCCACCTATCAGTACGTCGTCTCCCATCTCCCCATCAAGTATGTCATCACCGAAACCACCCTGAAGCATGTCATCATCCAGTCCACCGTCGAGATAGTCATTTCCTATATCCCCAAGGAGAATATCAGCATCCGCTCCGCCATTCAGATAGTCATCGCCATCACCACCAGCCAGCTGGTCATTGCCGAGTTCCCCGAACAGGTTATCCTTTCCTGCTCCGCCACCGATTGAATCGCTTCCTGTATTACCCAGAACAATATCATCGCCATCACCGGCCTCAGCAACATCATTACCGGCTCCAAGCTCAATAACATCATCCATTTCCCCACCTTCAACAAGGTCGTCACCGGTTCCGGCTAGAATTATATCCTCATCATCTCCCGCAGAAACGCTGTCATTGCCACTTCCCGCATGGATAAATTCATGGCCTGCTCCACCTATGATAATATCATCCCCTTCATCACCGAATATTTCATCATTCTCAATTCCACCATCAAGAATATCATTTCCTTTGCCACCGATAAGATGATCGTTACCCTTGTCAGCAAATATTGCATCATCTCCTTCCTTACCCTCTATATAGTCTGAACCTATGTCGCCACTAATCACATTATCAAGATTATTACCGATAAGGTTATCATGCCCCGGGCCGCCAATCTGATGAGTTATGCCTTCCTGAAGGATTGAAGTTGCACCATTTGGATCTGTTACAACAAGAGCATCAATCATATTTCCGTTGCCGTCATCAACCTGTTGCACCTGATAGGTTGAATTTATCAGGGTAGACAGCTCACCATACTCACCGGCGTAAAATTTCTGGCCTTTGTAGAGTCCCTGAACAACTTTACCACCCGTCAGTGCTATAACTGCTGCGGCTACTGCTGCGGTTGCGATCGCAGCAGGGTTACCAGATGCTACAGAGGCACCAATTAGCTTTTCAGCTATCACTGCCCCGGCAACAGTACTTCCATAAGCAATGCCCGTTTGTACGCCCAGCATTACCCATTCAGTCTGGCCATAGTCGCTTGAATCGAGTAATCCGGCAACCAGTGTAGTTGCCGCTGCTGCCGCACCTGTAGGGTCAAGCCCATAACTGCTAAAGAACTTTTCACCATATTGTGCTGCAATTACAGAAGTGATAGTTGTAATACCAGCCTTAGTATATTGTTCCGCATCCCAGCCTTGAGAGTTCAACGCAAAATCAATAGCCATTTTGGCCAGTGCAGTATATACAGCATCTGCATGCTTCCACGGAAGTTCGGCACCGGCATCCCAGAAAATATCTCCTAATAACGCTTTTGCTCCGGTCACATCGGTTACTTGCCCTACAACATATCCGGCTATTTGCTGTGAAGCAACATACTCTGCAAGGTCTATAAATGCCTGGTCAGTACTTAGGTTTCCGTCGATTAAATCACCTAAGTTATTAGCCAACCAGTAAGAAATATCTATCTGAACATCTGAAGAAGGGCTTGTAAACCATTCAACTGCATCACTGATCTGCTCGTTTACAAAGGTGGCAACCGCCTCCCCGGCTGAAGTAAGACTATTCATAATATCTGAAAGGAAGTAGTTATTACCATCCAAATTTCCTTGCACGCCATCTTTCACATACCCACCATTTGGAAGACTATCAGGGTCAAGCAGATTAACTATGTCATTAGGATCATAGGTAATATCCATTTCATCAAAGGCTTCCTCAAGATTCATCCCATTGCCATATCCATAATAAAGCTCATCGTTGCCTCCGTCTGTTACGGTGGCTAATTTGGCTACAAAGTTTTCCAGAGGATTGTTTTGCAGTGCATCTATAGCAGATGTATTACTATCGTTGATTGTCACATTTAAATTCAGGCTGTTTAAATACTCCTCTGGACTAAGGATATTCACCGGATTGTCTGCTGTGGCATCATAGCCCTGAAATGTGATTTGGTAGTCAGCATCGTTGTCAGCAGAGAAATAAGTAAACGTGCCGTCATTTTCTGTTAAAACATATGCATTATAGCCATTTCCATAATTTACAGCTCTATCTTCTAAATACTGATTTTCACCTATCGCTATTAGTTCTTCAACTGTATAGCTTGTATCATCTGGTTTTTTTAGATTTTCAGCAATCTTCGAAATCACTTCAGAGTTAACTGCATATACTTTAACTGAACCCTGCCCATAAGTAATATCAACATATGATCCGGCTGTGGAGCCACTGCTGCTTGAAATTTGTGCTATCTGTTCATCTAGTGTTACTTCTTGTTTGGTGTATAGAGATTTATCCTCAATGTTATTAGCTAGCCTATATGCTGCTTCATCAAATTCTTGGTTGTTTTCTGCTAAATTAAAAAGGTATGTAGATAATTCTTCAGCAACAGTTTCCAGATCTTGATTTATACTGTCAAGTGTGAACACTTTATCTGCAACGACATGGAAAAACTGTTCTCTAGTAATCTTGAGTTCATTATTTAAATAATCTTCACCATAATAAAGCTCTAGTGGAAGCCATTCATTAAGAATCACTAAATTTGCAGCAATACTTAAACCATAAACATCATAGCCAGTTTTACCAAATACTACTTCTACATCACCATTAAAGGTTTCAGTTCCATCTTCAAGAGAAGTTGTAAAAATAACCTTATCTGCCGCTGGGTCATTGGCGTCCAAAGATTTAGCTTCTGCACTAACTTCAAATGATGGAAAATCTAATGTCCCTCCCCAACCACTAACTGCTGCACCATCTTGAACCCCATCTACCCTATGAGCTTCTATAACTCCAAAATCGAATATCTCAGTCTTGTTTATGCCACCGTTTGAATTTTCCTCAAAAGAATAGAGTGAAAAATTAACCCCCTCTGCATCAGCACCAATACTAACATCTTCATTAAAATATAAGCTGGCACCAATATTCCCAGTAAACTCACCTGATTGCACATCATAAGTAAAACCTCCATTAACAGCAGCTGATGGATCTTCTACTAATTTATTATGAAGGAAATTTTTGATAGCATTAACATATTCAGGTTTGATATTTGATTTTTTAGCTATTACTTCCACTAATTTATCTATGCCGACAGATCCCTCAACATTCAATGAAATGGTTTCGATATTTAATTGTTCGCCAGTGTTGATCAAATAGCCCTGTGTATTAACCAAGCTATTATATGTTTCATCACTGTACATTGTTTTAATTTCTTGCGTCATCTAAGCCTCCATTTCTGTATTGATTAAATTTTTTTAGGGAATCTTTGTAAACCTTGGAAAATATTTTCTGAACATCATCAACATCCATTCCCCGCTTCACATCAGGGTGATATAATATCGTTAGAAGCAACCAATCTAAATCAGTGTTTTTAGTGTGCTTACTGCTATCTATAAATGCGGTAAACTTCCCCTTTTTATAATCAGTAAGCCCTAAATTCTGGACTAACTCCTCTTCAAAACAGGCATTAAGCAGTTCTTTGTCTATAGTTTCAGGAAAGAAAAAAACTGAATTTACAATTAGTGGCTGATTCACTCTGTTTAAGCGGAATACAACGCAAACAGGATGATTATCTTTATACTGAGAGTAATAGTTATAGTAAAGCTTATGAAAAAGTTTATTACCTTTAAACAGCTGAGTTATTGCTCTATCATTTTCTTTCAAGGGATTTTTCATGTTTCTGGCAAAAAAAACAAAACTATTTGAATCTTCTTTTGGGGGATATTTTTTGTACCTTTCATTAATGCCCATTTCTAAACCAGTCAGCGCGTTAATTTTTTCTGCAATTTCTATAAATCTTGATTGATATTTCTCCCTATATTTATCTTCTAAAATTGCAATACGCGGTGAACGAATTTCCTTATCCCATTTCATAATTCCATAATATTTAGCAGTCTTATCTTCTGAACCAAAACCAATATGTTCAAAGTGATCCCAAACACAGGCTTCTTCGTTAATGCACTCTTCAACAGTAGTTGCTTTGTAGGGAGGTTCTTGATTTTCTTCGGAACAGGAAGATAATTGAGGTAAAAGAGCTATCAGGATTAAAAGTATAATGCCCCTTGGTGCAATGTTTCTGTATAAAATTTGGGACATTTCCCTTCTGTTCAATTTTGCTACATGTGATAAATAAATACCACCACAGATTTTGTAGTCAATTAGTAATGTCAGAAAAGTTTACAGAAGCTATTAGAAATTCTATTCCTGCTTTCGAGCAGAGTTAGGAATAGCCTGGTCTATATGGAAAGCACTAAGGGTTAATTTTGTCATATACGGCGATACTGACTTCAGTATAAACTGCGATACTGAAATACTCATCTTTTAGAGGGTTGATTTACATTCATCCTTAAGCATGTCATTAACATCCTCATAAGAAAGAAACATGTCACTCTGCGAAGCCACCTTAGCTCCAAAATCCTCAATAAACTTTTCGGTATGCTCCCGCCCTGATTTGTTATTGTCAAGAAAAGTATTGATTGCAGAATAGCCCTTCTCCTTGATGAAAGCAGAAGCCTTATTATAAGAGGACAGAGAATGCATCACAATACAATCCCCCGCCAAGCAATCTGTCTTCATCATCGTAAGCAAAGAAAGAAAATCCGTCATCCCCTCAAAAACATCGACTACACCATTTCCAGATCGAAACCCGCGAATGATGGTAATATCCCTGGTAATAAGGGCAGATTTGAAAGGATAATCATCCTGAGCAGAGCGGATTTCATAGCCCCCTGCCCTGTTTTGCATGCCAAAAGCAAAATACTCCTTGCCGTTGACGAGGTTTCGATAGCGGATTTCCTTAAGATACTTCCTTGCCAGGAAACCTGAAATTTTCCGCTTTTCTGTGAGGTATTCCATAATAGCAGGATTTTCAATCTCCCTGGCTTCAATAAATTCAAGTTGTCGCGCTTGCGGCGCGGATTGCTGTTGAAAAGAAAAAAGCGAGTTATCCGGTTTACGGCTCGATCTTGGTGATTGGCTCCGGTACAAGGATTCCAAAAACTGCAAAGCATCGCTAACTTTGCTATGGCCCTCATGCCGCATTACAAAATCAATGACCGTCCCTCCACTATCGGCAAAGTCGTTCCATATCCACTTGCCACCCAGGTAGGAAGTATGGAAAGAAGGCTCTTTCTCCTTCCGGAAAGGAGAGCAGTACCAATATTCAGCACCGCCTTTTGTTATTTCCGTTGGCTCATAGCCCAGGCGGGACATAATATCCGGAAGAGAAAGTTTTTTGGCCTGTTCGCTGTTCATACGCTGCAAAATCCGTATTTACTGACATACTGAAAGCAGGCTTTCATTATTTACTTTTCAGTTTCTCATACTTTTCCCTCACCGCTTCCAGGAAAAAGGTTTTCAAGTCCATCGATTCATCAATGATGGCCTTCTTCAATTCCTTATGAAGGCTTTCAGGAGTATCCACCGTCACCCGTACAGTTTTTTCCTTCTCAGCTTTTACAGTCGCCGGTTCCAGCTGGTGAATCTTTTCTACAGCCCCCTCCAGTTGGTCAATTTCCGGTGAAGGATTATCCATCAGGTCAATTATGCTTCTTTTCTCTCTTTTTGCCATTATGCCGCCTCCATCTTTTCAATTAACCGGGTTTCGATTTCCTGGCAAAGCTCCTCTATCTCAGCTTTGGCCTTTGGGTCTTCCCATTCCAGAGCGGTAAGGCCGTATTTACTGCTTCTCTTATGAGCCACCCTTTCGTTTATAACACTATGGAGCGAGGTAATCCCATAACGCTCAAACAGGGAAAGGGCTTCTTTCATTTCACAGCTTTCTGCATTATGGCTGAACCGGTTGAGTGCCAGGAATGCCGGGATTTCCGGCTTGACCATCTTGGCATCTTCGTATCTTTTCAGGAACCGCTCAAAACTTTTCAGGTCGTCGATGGAAGGGGTAATGGGTATAATGAGAAAATTGGAGAGCAAGATCATTTTGGTAGTAACCTTTTCCAGCTGAGGTACACCGTCTAAAATAATGACCCGGTAACCATTACTCTGATGAGTTTTCACATCGTTGACCAGCCCGTCAACGCTCGACATTGGAAAAACATCTATTTGGAGATCCGTTTCCCCTTCCCTCCGGGCGCGCCAGTCGCAAGTCGTCCTTTGTTCAATATCCGTATCAATGATACAGGCTTTTTCGCCTTGCTGGGCGAAGTACACGGCAATATTTCGGGCAAGCGTGGATTTGCCCACTCCGCCCTTCAGGTTGGTAACGGCAATGATCATGGTAATTTTCTCCGATAAGTTCAGCTAAAGTATATACTGAGGTACTGATAAACTGAAATCCTTTTATCCGCTCATACTGATTGGAAAGCATTTTTAAGCATGGAATGGCTTTTGGGTTACAGGCCTGAAATAATGAGATCAGTAATTACTGAAATGCTGATCTCAGTTTCAAAAGAAAAGTTAGAAAAGACAGACGAACTACTAAAATTCTTATCTTTTCAATAGCAAATTACGCGTAAGCGTAAAACTTGTGAGCGAAGCGAACGCAGTTTAGGCCATCCCGAAGGGATGGGGCGAAGCGAATGTAATGAGCGAAGGGTAGGTGGTTAGTCTTCTGTGTTCTTTAATAAGTTCATTTGTTCTGTGTTCGTAAGCTTGAAGCGTAGGTAAACCACTGCTTTTAAGCTATTAAAATCACTTATTTGGGATGAAAGGCCACCTTTTTGGGATTTTCGATCACTTTTTTGGGCTGCGAAAATCACCTTCTTGGGAAAAAAGATCACTTTTTTGGGGTAGGCTTTACCTCTCTTTCCTGAGCTGAGCCAAAATAGCCCGTTTGTTTTCCAGCGTTCCGGAAATAGAAGGCTGGAAGTTATGCTTTCTTTCTTCCGCGTCGGCGCGCTCCAGCGCTTCGACGAGTTCCTCCAATCCATCAATACCGGCTTCTTCACAGTCATAATCGACAACCATATAATCGAGGCAAATATCAGTGTTGGGGCAATAGACGTTTTGGACAATACCGCCTTCGACTGTGATAATCACAGTGGCTTTGGTTTTCATAGCCTGCTTCTTGCCTTCTATGCGTTGCAAAACCTTTTCAGCACCTTGCCGTGTTTTGAAATCACCGATGCATTCCACCCCATGATTTGGGATACGGCCGTAAAGTGACCAGAACTCCGCCTCGTCATCTTCTACCTGTACCACACAACCATCATAATCTTTGCAACCGTGTATTTCATAAGCATCAAATGGGGTTATCTCTTTTGTCATGGTAAATCCTCCTTTGTTTTGTTAAGGGTAAAAGCACATCGCTCTTTACCCTTATGCCTCGTGGCGGAACAGTGGGGAGGCAAGTGCAAGGAGGCTCCGGACGAGGGTTCCCGGCTGGGATACGTCTGGATGCCTTGTACGCGCCAGGGGCGAAGCCCCTTAGCAGAAAACTGGCTATTATGTTTACAGGAATTGAAACCTTTCTTTTGAAAATTCTGGATAAACAATCTCAACTATCACTTTTTTGGGATGGAGCTATCATCACAAAATCACTTTACATCGAGTGATTTTGTGAGATTATACTATCCATGAATAAGGAGCCAGTAAAAAAACATTTCCCTACCGTCCCTGAAGACCTGTCTTCCATTGTCAAGCCGGAAGAGTTGGTGGACATTGTCGAAATGACCCCACTGACCTTGCAAGACCGGCGCATTTACAACCTCTTCATAGGCAATGCCTGGAATAACATTACCACCAGGAAGAGGCACACCATCAACCGACAGGAACTGACTAAATATATTGACAGCAACAATCAAGATATCAGGGCATCGCTAAGAAGGCTCATGGCGGCCATCGTGGTCATCAAGATTAGGAACAATCGGAATGGGCAGCCCTCAACCCGACAGATACAGTTATTGGGTTCAAATGAAACGGAAGATCACGGTGGTTCCATTGAATATTCCTTCCCGGATGACTTGATAAAGATCATCCGGGATACCCAGATTTTTGCCCGGCTGCATACCAAAGTAATGTTTGAGCTGTCAAGCAAGTACAGCCTTGCCCTGTATGAGTTTTTACAGAAAAGGAAAAACCTGCAATACATCAGTAACGAAACGCTTACTCTGGAAGAAACCAGGGCCATCTTCGGAGTAGGTAAAAATAAGCTCAAATCATTTGGACACTTTAATGATAAGGCGCTGAAGCCTGCCCTCCAAGAAGTATCTTTTTTGACAGAATTTGAGATCGCTGCTGAACCTCTCCGAACCGGGCGGGCGGTAACTCACATCAAATTTTCCTGGCATAAGAAAACGGATGTTGGTGCACAGATAGCGGCGGTTGAGGAACTTGAGCGAAGTAAAACAGGGCGTAAAACACGAATGAAGGGGGAGATAGAAGACTTGTTTACTATCACCTCATCCCAAAAAAGTGATAGTTCACCTGCTGCCTCTTCTCATATCAGTAGCTTTCTACCCAAATTGGAAGAAAACCGCTCAAGGCTTTTGGTTTCTGCCTCCGGCATTGATGGGGCAAGAGAGGTTATTCAGCAATCAGGACAACGGCTTGATGTCTATGCTTTGGAACAGGAATTTTTGGAGCATGCAGGAAAGACTGGTTTTAAGCCGGATAATGTAGACGGTGCGTTCATCAATTTTGTTAAGAAGAAAGTGGGAACGATTCCAAGCTGAAGGTTATTTATATTTAAAGAATGGAATATACTGAAATCGATTGAATCTTATTTGTTTACCATGCTTTCAACTATTTTCCCGTTTTCAATTTTTGTTTGAAAAATAGGTGTGTCTCCTAAAGATTCTCTAGCAGACCTAATAATTGCATTTTTATCATATTCACTTATGTCATACCCTAATTTAACTGACGAATAGGCTTCAATAGGCAAGGATACAATTCTTTCATTTTCTTTATACGGAACTGGGCGTCCATTCTTGGTTACACTATTAAGCTTTGTAAATCTAAATTCTTGTTCATAAGAATATTTTATAGGAACATTTATTATTCGTGTCATTGCATCTTCTATCCTTTCTCTTGATGTATGATGAATTGGCTTAATCACAGGAATATCTGAATACTTATAATAATTTACATATCCAATACCTCCTGAAAAGGCGGGTAACTTCAATAATTCATCTGTAATAAGTTCTACACAATACCCCTGACCGAGGACACCTAAAGTTTCCCAAATTTTAATGTCATCAAATTTTAGTGAAGTACAAAATACTCCAAGGACTTTATCCATATAATCTTTAAAATCCCTTTCAACTTTCTCTCTAAAAGCCCTGTCATCATACTTCATATTTTTTCTAATTTCCTGAATATATCTCGCCTTTCTATTTCCTTTAATGTTAGGGTACTGAATTTTTGCTAATTGAACTGATTTTTTTTGCAAATCCTCTTCAGTTATTAAGTCGTACCTGAAAGGTAATTGGCATTCTGGGTAATCAGCAAGTAAACCTGAAGGGCTCGTAAATCTAATTTCTCTATCTGTAATAATCCTATTTATGGATGGTTCTTGGTCATCCCAAAGCCTATACTTATAAACCTTCTTGGGTATTAAATCCCTAGGTATATCTTTTGGTTCATTAACAATCATCAAAGCCATATTTCCATTCTGGTTTTTCTAATTATTTAATGTTTTCAAGTGAGAACTCCTTAGAAGTTAAAGGAGTTCCATTGGAAATATAGTTTGAAAAAGTTTATCACAGAGGAAGAATGTAAGTTATTAGGGATAAGCAAAGTAGCTAAATCTCTCTCTCAAATCCCTTGTCCTTATCATCCTTATCCTTCAGGGGAGGGGGCTTTGGGATTCCCGCTGAATCCCGGAGTTTTGAGATGATCTTACTGCGGGTTCTTTCCTTGGCGTATTCCTGGCTTCCGGCGACAAAACCTTCGATGAAGGGAAGTTCAACACCTTCTAGGTTCTTTGTAAGCTGCTGGGAAAGCTCCGGATGGTGCTTCTCGATCAGATAACCGGCGTTGAACCCTTCGGTTATTTCTTTGCTTTCATCCATCATTCTGATGATTTTGCACTTTGCTCAATGAAATCCAGAATGGACTGCCTTCGATATACGATATGCTTTGAGCTGATCCTCCGGTGGTCTATCTCACCCGACTCCCGATATTTCTGGAAAGTGGTTTTGGAAGTGATTCGCAGCAACCGCATTGCCTCTTTCTCATCAATCCAGGGATCAAGCTGAACAAGCTCCTCCTTCCTGATCTGGTTCGTCACCTCCCTTATCAGTGCCTTGAAGGCTTCTGATTCCAGACAGATGATCGGCAAGTTGGTTCCAAAGTCAGGCATAAGCTATCCTCAGAGTAAATAAGTCCGTTTGGTCGATAAGCAAATATAAGGATTTTGGAAGGGCAGGGGAGAACAAAAGAAGGGTTGCTGCAAAATTTCAGGTCAGCAGGCACAAAAAAAGTGGCCGGAATTTGTTATATTTGAAAAGCTGTGCAAAAGGCACAAAAAAAGTGGCCGCACAATCTGCATGACCACTTAGTTTTAACATTCATTTCTTAACGACTGCCAAAACGACTGCTGAGGAAAATTTCTTTAGCGTAAACCCTTGAAAAGCAGTCAACCAGCCTTAAGCTTTGTAGACCCACTAGGACTCGAACCTAGACTGACGGAACCAAAATCCGGAGTGCTACCATTACACCATGGGTCTGCCTGCTTTTGCGAAAAACGCACCGGTTTTTCGCGATGCGAGTGCAAAGATACAACGAAAATCATTTCTGCAAAAGTTCCCGGCAGGTTTTTTTGGCCGAAAGAGGGGCGCTGCCGGCTGTCCGCGATTAGCGGCTTGCCCCGGGAGGGTTGCCCCTGGGCGGAAGGGCCTGAGGCAGGCTGGATGTGCCGGCCGGCCTATGCGAAACCTCCTATGTGCCATATCCGATAAAAAACCACTTAGTGCCGCAG
>JAGFJD010000529.1 GCA_024102975.1 Phaeodactylibacter sp.
ACCTGAAAACGGGGCCTTGATTTCCGTAAAAGAGAGGTTGAGTTCGGCAGCGGAGACGCCTGCCTTCGCCTCTTCCACCCTGGCGAGGGCTGCTTCGAGCTTGGCTTCGGCCAGTTCCAGTTCCGAAGCAGAAACAATGTCTTTTTCCCGTAGGATAGTCGTGTTTTTCCATTCTACCTCGGCCATTTTCGCTTCGGCGACGGCAGATCTGTGAGCCGCCTCGGCCAGGCGAAGTCCTTCCCGGTAGCCTTCGCCGCTAAGGGTGAAGAGCAATTGCCCTTTCTGAACTTCCTGTCCCTCATCTACATGGATTTTTTCCAAATAGCCGCGTACTCGAGCCCGAATCTCCACATACTGGGGAGACTGAATGTCCGCCACGAATTCTTCGAACAATAAAGTGTCCATTAAAATGGGCTGTGTGGTTGGAAAGGAGCGGGTTTCAGTATTAACGTCCGATGCTTTTTCAGCACTACACGCAGAAAATAATAATATAAGAGAAGTACCTGCCAAAACTGTAAAAACCAGGGTATTGAAATTAAATTTGTTCATGATTGGGTGTGTTTAAGAATAACCTGCTTGAAACGGAGCAAACACGCTCTATTGAAAAAACTCCTGCCCTTAGGGCCCGGCGAAGAATAACTTCCCCATTTGATACGGCTCTTTTTCCGCCAGGCTACGTTGCTCGATCGGTCACTTAGCTCTGCTAGGCTCCCTCTTCGCGCCTTGCCTGACGAAAAAATAGCTCGCCTGAAATGGGGAACTTATTTTTCTCCGGCCCCTTGCGGCGCCAGCACATTTGTCTTGCCAGCCGCACACGCAGGCCGCTTCGCACAGAAGCCGGTTACAAAATGATAAATGGTGAAACCAAAGGGCAGTACACGTCGTGCGCACCCTTTCTGTCATGGCAGAAACCAAGAATTCCCTGTCTTTTTAGGAATAAGGCAAAGCACTATATGCCAACACAGGCATCAGCTTGTGTTTTCAGAACTAATTCCTTGGCAAAAAGAGATAATGAACCGGTACGGCTTGCGGACATAAATACCAGCCTTATTCAACTGTACTATACAGTAAAGCAAGATAAAAGGGGACTAACTGCCATGGATACAGGATGCAGATTCAGGGGGAGGGCTATCCACTTCGCCGATAAATTGCGAAATGAACAGTCTGGTATATTGAGGTTTGGAAAGGCCTGGAGCTAATGCCAGGTTCACATTCAGAGTGATAACTTTGGACGGTTCAATCTTAGAAAGATTTTTTATAGGCTTTAGAGGCGGGACACCTTCAGGGTCATCTTCGTCTTTCTCTTCAAAGCAATTTTCTATTTTTAGTATTTGCTCGGCAACGATCTCCAATATAGTTTCCATTTCGTTCAGTGAAAGATTTTCCGGTATCGAGTCTCCATACGGATCGACAGGATCCACGCTGGTGTTGATGAACAGAGCGATCATCAAAAGCCAGAAAAGCTTTAATATTCTATGTTGCCGAATGAATTCCATAGCGAACACAAAA